>SBFT01000286.1 GCA_006227805.1 Paracoccaceae bacterium | reverse complement strand
TCCAGTACGGGGTCGAGCCGGCCGACTGCGTGCCGGTCGCGGGCAACCACCCGGCCTACATCCTTTACACCTCGGGCACGACCGGCCAGCCCAAGGGCGTGGTGCGCCCGACCGCCGGCCATCTTGTCGCGCTGAACTGGACGATGCGCGCGATCTACGACGTCGGCCCCGGCGACGTGTTCTGGGCCGCCTCGGACGTGGGCTGGGTCGTCGGCCACAGCTATATCTGCTATGGCCCGCTGATCCACGGCAACACCACCATCGTCTTCGAAGGCAAGCCCGTCGGCACGCCGGACGCAGGCACCTTCTGGCGCGTGATCGCCCAGCACAAGGTGGCCAGCTTCTTCACCGCCCCCACCGCCATCCGCGCCGTCAAGCGCGAAGATCCCAGGGGCGAGATGATCGCCGATTACGACATCTCGTCCCTGCGCGCGCTCTACCTCGCGGGCGAACGCGCCGATCCCGACACGATCGAATGGGCGGGCCGGGCGTTGGGCGTGCCGGTCCTCGACCATTGGTGGCAGACCGAGACCGGCTGGTCCATCGCCGCGAACCCGATGGGGATCGAGGCGCTGCCCGTCAAGATCGGCAGCCCCTCGGTCGCCATGCCGGGCTATGACGTGCAGATCCTCGACGAGGGCGGGCACCCGATGAAGCCGGGCGAACTGGGCGCCATCGCCGTCCGGCTGCCCCTGCCCCCCGGCGCCCTGCCGACGCTCTGGAACGCCGAGGCGCGCTTCCGGAAAAGCTACCTGACCACCTTCCCCGGCTATTACGAGACGGGCGACGCCGGCATGATCGACGCCGACGGCTATCTCTACATCATGGCGCGCACCGACGACGTCATCAACGTCGCGGGCCACCGCCTGTCCACCGGCGCGATGGAGGAGGTCCTGGCCTCCCACCCCGATGTCGCCGAATGCGCCGTCATCGGCGTCGGCGACGACCTGAAGGGACAGTTGCCGGTGGGCTTTCTCTGCCTCAACAAGGGCTGCAACCGCCCCCATTCCGAGATCGTGTCGGAAGTCGTCCGGCTGGTGCGCGACCGGATCGGCCCGGTCGCGGCCTTCAAGCTGGCGGTCGTGGTCGACCGCCTGCCCAAGACCCGCTCGGGCAAGATCCTGCGCGCGATCATGGTCAAGATCGCCGACGGGCAGGACTACAAGATGCCCGCCACCATCGACGATCCCGCGATCCTCGAGGAAATCCGCGACGCCCTGCGCCAGATCGGCTATGCCGGCGCCTGACCGCAGGACGCTGGTCGACGATCTGTCCGACCCATCGCCCTGGCGCTTCGTCAGCGACCGGGTGATGGGCGGGGTCTCCTCGGGGCAGGCGGAGGCGGGCCGGGACCCCGCCCATGTCCGCCTGACGGGCGATGTCAGCACCGACAACAACGGCGGCTTCATCCAGGTGCGCCGCGATCTCGGTCCCTGGCCGGTCGGAACCGAGCGCGTGATCCTGACCGTCCGGGGCGACGGCCAGACCTATTTCGCGGCCCTGCGCACCAGCGACGCGACCCGGCCCTGGCACAGCTATCGCGCCGCCTTCACGGCACCGGCGGACTGGGCGCAGGTGACGATCCCGATCGCCGCTTTCGCCGCTACCCGTCCCGAGATGCCGCCGCTGCGGCTCGACCGCCTGCGCTCGATCGGGCTTCTGGCCTATGGCCGCGACCACCGCGCCGACCTCTCGCTGGCCCGGATCGAGATCGCCTGAGGGGCTTGCGCACGCCCCGATCCCGGATAGGGTCTCGGGGCAACATCAGCGCGAGGCCCCCGATGACCGACACCCCCCTCTGGCAATGGAGCGCGGCCGAGATCGCCGCCGCCACACGTTCCGGCCGCATCACCGCGACCGAGGCGGTCGAAGCCGCCCTCGCCCGTATGGATGCGACGAACCCCGCCCTGAACGCCGTCGTCGAAAGCCTCGCGGACGAGGCCCGCGCCCAGGCCGCCGCCCTCGATGCAAGCGACGCGCCCCGGGGCGCGCTTCATGGCGTGCCGGTGACGATCAAGATCAACGTCGATCAGAAGGGCCACGCCTCGTCGAACGGCGTGCCCGCCTTCAGGGACCTGATCGCCCCCGACGACGCGCCGATCGTGGCCAACCTCAAGGCCGCGGGCGCCGTGGTGATCGGGCGCACCAACACGCCCGAATTCTCGTTCCGCGCCGACACCGACAACCCGCTCCATGGGCGCACCCACAATCCCTGGGGGCGGCACCTGTCCGCGGGCGGCTCCTCGGGCGGGGCCGGGTCGGCGGTGATGGCGGGCATGGGCGCGCTGGCCCATGGCAACGACATCGGGGGCAGCCTGCGCTTTCCGGCCTCGGCCAATGGCGCGGTGACGGTGAAGCCGGGCCTCGGCCGCGTGCCCGCCTGGAACCCCAGCCAGAAGGCCGAACGGGGCATGCTGGCCCAGTCCATGTCGGTCCAGGGCCTGATCGCGCGCAATGCCGCCGACCTGCACCTGGCGATGCCCGCGATGATCGCCCCCGATCCGCGCGATCCCTTCCACGTCCCCCTGCCCTGGAGGGGCCCCGAAATCGCGGGCCCGATCCGGGTCGCCTTCACCAGGGACAGCTTCGGCTGGGACATGCACCCCGATGTCTCGGCCGCCCTCGACGCCGCGGCGGATGCGCTGTCGGATGCGGGCTATGCCGTCGAACAGGTGGAACCGCCGCTCGCGCGCGAGGCCGGCGAGATCGGCTATCGCACCCTCATGGGCGAGGTGAAGGCCATGATGGGCCCCGACATCGAGACCTATGGCTCCCCCACTCTGAAGGCGATCTTCTCGGAGTATTTCACGCACTTCCCGCCCTATGAGGGGGTCGAGCTCCTCCAGATGATGGCAAGGCGCAGCCATTACGCGCGCGCCTGGTCCCTCTTCCTGGAAGATTACCCGCTGGTGCTGACCCCGTTCCTGCTGCAACCCTTCTTCACCGCGAACCGCGACGCCGAAGGCGCGGAAGGCGCGGCCGAGGCGCTGGGCCGGTCGCATTGGTCGTTCCTCTTCAACTTCATCGGCCTTCCGGCAGGCAACCTGCCCACCCGCGTCGCCGATCTGCCCGCCGGGCCCCAGCCGATCGGCGTCCAGATCGCGGGCCGGCGCTGGCGCGAGGACCTGATCGTCGACGCCATGGCCGCGATCGAGGCGCGCATCCCCCCCGCCTGCCACCGTCTCTGGTCGCAGATGGGCTGACCCTCGCGTCCTTGGGGTCGCACATGCCCCGGGGGTGAATGTCAAGGTCGGCGGCAGAGGGGGCAGCGCCCCCCTGCGACCGACGTCCCGGGCTTCGGCGCGGGGCTTGCCGCCCGGGGCGAGGGCCGCCTCAGGGCTTCAGCCGATACCCCGTCCGGAACATCGCCCAGGCCGTGAGCGCCACCGCCAGCGTCGCCGCCCCCGCGATCGCCAGGCCCTTCTCGGGCGGGCTGTCCGAAACGCCGATCATCCCGTAGCGCAGCCCGTCGATCAGGTAGAAGACCGGATTCCAGTGGATGACGCGGTCCAGTCCCGGCGGTAGCGCCTCGACCGAATAGAAGGTCCCCGACAGGAAGGCGAGCGGCGTCACCACGAAATTGGTGATCGCGGCCATCTGGTCGAACTTGTCGGCATAGATCGCGGCCAGGATGCCAAGCCCTCCCAGGAAGGCCGATCCCAGCACCAGGAAGACCAGCATCAGTCCGGGATGCTGCGGCGCGATCCCCAGCGCCAGCCACAGCGCCGCGGCGATCGACAGCCCCACCAGCACCCCGCGCGCGATCCCGCCCGCCAGATAGCCCAGCACCAGCTCGCCCGCCGACAGGGGCGGCATCAGCGTATCGACGATGTTGCCCTGCACCTTCGAGATCACGATCGAGGAGGAGGTGTTGGCGAAGGCGTTCTGGATCACCGTCATCATCAGGATGCCGGGCGCCAGGAAGGTCAGGAAATCGACGCCCATCACCTGGCCCCGCGCAGGCCCGATCGCCAGCGAGAAGATCGCCATGAACAGCCCCGCCGTGACCAGGGGCGCCAGCAGGGTCTGCGTCCAGACGGCGGCAAAGCGCATCACCTCGCGCGCCGCCAGCGTGTAGAGACCCAGCCAGTTGACGCGCCCGAAACGGCGCATCCCAAGCTCGTGTTTCCCCGTCATCCTGTCCATCTTCCTTCTGCGCGTCACACCCGGAGCAGTCCCCGAACCGGCCCCCGAACCGGCCTTGTAACTGACGCGGCAGTGATTAGTATAGGGCGCTGAACACGGGAACGCGGGCGGCAGCTTCATCGCAGCCGCCTTTTTCAAGCTGGAAAGGGTGTCCATGTCCTGGACAGACGAACGCGTCGAACTTCTCAAGAAGATGTGGGGCGAGGGCCAGTCGGCCAGCCAGATCGCGAAGGAACTGGGCGGCGTGACGCGCAACGCGGTGATCGGCAAGGTGCACCGTCTGGGCCTGTCGAACCGGACCGCCACCGCGGCCCCCCCGGCCAAGGCCGAGGTCAAGCCCGCGCCTGCCCCCGCCAAGGCCAAGGCCGAGTCTAAGGCCAAGCCCCAGCCCAAGACCGAACCGGCGCGGCCCGCACCGGCCCCCGTCGAAGCCGATGCCAAGGCCGCGCCGCCTGCCCGCCGCCAGATCATCCCGGCAGGCCAGCCCCTGCCGCCCCAGCCCTCGGCCAACGAGATCAGCCCCGAGGCTCTGGCCAAGGTCAACGAGATCGAGAAGAAGGCCAAGAAGCTGACCCTGATGGAGCTGACCGAGCGGACCTGCAAATGGCCCGTCGGCGACCCCGCGACCGAGGATTTCTGGTTCTGCGGCCTGCCCGTCCAGGCCGGCAAGCCCTATTGCGAGGCCCATGTCGGCGTCGCCTTCCAGCCGATGAGCTCGCGCCG
>SBFT01000052.1 GCA_006227805.1 Paracoccaceae bacterium | reverse complement strand
TGAGACGATCGCCACGGGTTGGTCTGTGGTGATGTGGGGCGCGGGATGTTTCTGCTTGCGGGTGTGGTGGGCCTGTTCGCCGTCGGTGCGGTGGGCCTCGCGGTGATGATGGACGACGACGCGGCGACGGATGCGGCGACGGATGCGGACGGGGGCGAGGCCACCGCCGACGCTGCAGACCCCGAGGTGCCGCCGATTCCCCTGTCCGATCTGATCGCACCGGACCCCTCGGCGGAAGCGCCCGGCGCGATCGCGGGCGGCGACGGCGACGACACGATCTCGGGAACGCCCGGCGCCGACCTGATCGCGGGCGGCGCGGGCAATGACGAGATCGGCGGCTATGACGGCGACGACCGGATCGAGGGCGGCGCGGGCGACGATTCCCTGCACGGCATGGGCGGTGCGGACACGCTTCTGGGCGGTGACGGCAGGGACACCCTGCATGGCGAGGGTGGCGACGACCTGATCCTGGGCGAGGCCGACGACGATTTGTTGTTCGGGCATAACGGCGCCGACACGCTTCATGGCGGGGCGGACGACGATGTCCTGCATGGCGCGATGGGCGATGACATCCTGTTCGGCGACGAAGGCGACGACGCGCTGCATGGCGGCCTCGGCCAGGATGTCCTGGCGGGCGGTCCGGGCGAGGACACGCTGTTCGGCGGGTTCGGCAACGACACCCTGTCCGGGACCGTGCTGCGCGACGGTATCGATGCCGATGGGGCGGACTTCCTCAACGGCGGCGACGGCGACGACGCGATCACGGTGGGCGCGGGCGACATCGTCACGGCGGGCGCGGGCGCCGATACCCTGTTCTTCGGCCAGTGGACCGCCGCCACGCCCGCCTCGGTGCTGGATTTCGACGCCGAAGCCGACCGCCTGGTGATGATCTGGGACGGCGTGGGCGAGGCCGATATCCAGGTCGCGCCCAATCCCGCGATCGAGGGGGCGTCCGACATCAGCCTGAACGGCGCGCTGATCGCCACGATACGGGGCGATGCGCCGGACATGGCCCACATCGCGCTGCTGTCCTCGGCGGATGCCGCTGCCCTGGGGCTTCACCTGACCTGACGCCAGGCCGAACTTCCCCTTTGCAAGGCGCCGCTTTCTGCGTATACGCGCCCATCCGCACCGGAATCGGTCGGACCCTCCATGGGCCTGTGCTGGACGACATCCCGGCCTGCGCCATCCACGTCGAACCTGAAAAGGAGATCCCGATGTCGATCACCGCCGAAGAAAAGCAACGCGTCATCAAGGAATACGGCACCAAGGCCGGCGACACCGGGTCGCCCGAGGTGCAGGTGGCCGTTCTCAGCTCGCGCATCGCGACGCTGACGGAGCACTTCAAGACCCACAAGAAGGACAACCATGGCCGCCGCGGCCTGCTGAAGATGGTGGCGCAGCGCCGCAAGCTGCTGGACTATCTCAAGGCCAAGGACGAAGGCCGCTATCAGTCGCTGATCGAGCGTCTGGGCCTGCGCCGCTGAGCGCCACCCGGGTCCGAACCACGAAACGCCCGCCGCATGGCGGGCGTTTTTCGTTGCGCGACAGGCATTTTCACGACGGCGCTTCGGCGTCGGAGATGATCCGCGCGATCCGTTCGGCGATGGCCCGAGAGGCTTTCGGCGAGGGGTGGATGCGGTCCGGGGCATGGTAGGACAGGTCTCCATGGGGAACCATGTCCTTCAGCGACAGGAAATGAACACCCCCGTCCGCCGCCGCCATCCGGGCGATCCGCGCCTCGAGTTCGTCGCCTTCGTCCCGGCAATGTTCGATGGGCGAACCCTGCCCCGGGCTGCGAAGATACCCGACGTAGATCACCCGGGCCCCCGTGGCCCGGAGCCGGTCCACCAGGCGGACGATATCGCCTTCACGTCCGTCGGGCGAGATCATCCGGGTCATCCGCCGGTCGCAGGCCATGCAACCGCATCCCAGCCACAGATCGTTGCCGCCGCCGTTCAGGATCACCCAGTCCCATCTGCCGGGCGTGAATTGTTCCGAGATCCGCATCCCCAGCGCGCTGCTGATCGGCAGGGCGTTGATCATCCGCGCGCCGGAAACCGAGCGGTCGACCACCGGTTCGCCGAGACGGGCCTCGACCCCGTGCGACACCGAAGCCTTGGCCGAGGAATGCGACGCCATGAGCGAATCGCCCATCGTCAGGATGCGCCCCGGATTGTCCGGGTTGATCGTCTCGCCGCAGCCGGCGATCAGGAACAGGAACGCGATGAGCCCGCGTTGCAAACGTCGCATGAAATGACTTCCTGCC
Organism: Paracoccaceae bacterium; assembly: GCA_006227805.1. Classification (GTDB taxonomy): domain Bacteria; phylum Pseudomonadota; class Alphaproteobacteria; order Rhodobacterales; family Rhodobacteraceae; genus JAGYKE01. Next base: position 2,603 of record SBFT01000052.1, on the reverse strand, counting down.
AAATGGATCGGCGAAGGCCGGGGCAGTCCGGCGCTTCGTATTATGTGTAACGCGGGGCGATGGTGAAATTGTGGCGCGCGATCGGGAATGTCTTTGCCCAGCCGCGATCGCACCTGTAAGCGATGCGGCATGGACATCTTCCTTGTCACCGCCCCCGGACTGGAACACCTGCTGGCCGACGAGGCCCGCGAGGCCGGTCTGACGGTCGCGGGCACGATCCCGGGCGGCGTCACCCTGACCGGCGACTGGCCGGATGTCTGGCGCGCGAACCTGACCCTGCGGGGCGCCACGCGCGTCCTGGCGCGGCTGGCGGAATTCCGGGCGATGCATCTCGCGCAGCTGGACAAGCGCGCGCGCAAGCTGCCCTGGGGCGAGTGGCTGCGCCGCGACGTGCCCCTCCGGGTCGAGGCGGCCTGCCGCAAGTCGCGCATCTATCACCACCGCGCCGCCGCCCAGCGGATCGAAGGCGCGCTGCGCGACGCGGGCTTCACCCTGGCCGAGGACGCGCCCCTGTCGCTGCGGCTGCGGATCGAGGACGACATGGCGACCATCAGCCTCGACACCTCGGGTCCGTCGCTGCACAAGCGCGGCCTGAAGGAACAGGTGAACAAGGCCCCCATGCGCGAGACGCTGGCCGCCTTGTTCCTGCGGGACTGCGGATACACGGGATCCGAGCCCGTATATGACCCGATGTGCGGATCGGGCACTTTCGTCCTGGAAGCCGCCGACATCGCCCTGGGCCTGCTGCCGGGCCGCGCGCGGGGTTTCGCGTTCCAGGACCTCGCCGGTTTCGACGCGGACGCCTTCGCGGCGATGAAGGCCGTGCCCGCGCGCGAAACGGACCTGCGGTTTCATGGCTCGGACCGTGACCAGGGCGCCATCGCCATGGCGAAGGCCAATGCGACACGCGCCGGGGTCGCTTCGGTCTGCGACTTCCGGATGCTGCCGGTCAGCGACATCGCGCGCCCCGAAGGTCCACCGGGCCTCGTCATCGTCAACCCGCCCTACGGCGCGCGGATCGGCGGCAAGACGCCGCTCTTCGGGCTTTATGCGGCGCTGGGCGCGGCGCTGAAGGACCGTTTCGGGGGCTGGCGCGTGGGGCTTGTCACGTCGCAGCCGCAACTGGCCCATGCCACCGGACTGCCCTTCCGGGCACCCGGCCCCTTCGTCGATCACGGCGGCATCAAGATCCGGCTGTGGCAGACCGGTGCCCTTCCGGGCGGCTGAGCCTCCGGCCGTTGCGTCTTTTGCCGCATCCTTGCGAGACCGCTTTGCAAATCGCGCAATCCCGTGTATGGCCCCCCCATCTGAGACGTGACGCTACAGACCCCGGCGGACGCAACAGGATAGGGGTCGGCGGCAATGGGGCCGCCATCGACACGGGAGACCCGGAGGGCCGGGAGCGCTCCCTAACAGGATACGCAGATGTTTGATATCACTAAGAAAAGCATCCAGTGGGGCGAGGAAACCCTCACACTGGAGACCGGAAAGATTGCCCGTCAGGCCGACGGGTCGGTGATCGCCACCTATGGCGAGACCAGCGTCATGGCGAACGTGACCTTCGCCAAGGAAGCCAAGCCCGGACAGGATTTCTTCCCCCTGACCGTGCATTACCAGGAAAAATACTATGCCGCGGGCAAGGTGCCCGGCGGCTTCTTCAAGCGCGAGGCGCGCCCGACCGAAAAGGAAACGCTGACCGCGCGCCTGATCGACCGTCCGATCCGCCCGCTCTTCGTCGATGGCTTCAAGAACGAAGTCCTCGTCATGTGCACCGTGCTCAGCCATGACCTCGTCAACGATCCCGATATCGTCGCGATGATCGCGGCGTCGGCCGCGCTGACCATCTCGGGCGTGCCCTTCATGGGCCCGATCGCGGGGTGCCGCGTCGGTTTCGAGGATGGCGAATACATCCTGAACCCCACGGTCGACGACATGCAGGACCTGCGCCTGAAGCCCGATCAACGCCTCGACCTGGTCGTGGCGGGGACCAAGGACGCCGTGATGATGGTGGAATCGGAAGCCTACGAGCTGACCGAGGACGAGATGCTGGGCGCCGTCACCTTCGCGCACGAACAGATCCAGCCGGTGATCGACCTGATCATCGACCTGGCCGAGGCTGCGGCGAAGGAACCCTTCGACTTCCAGGCGCCGGATTATTCGGACCTCTATGCCGCGGTGAAGACGGCGGGCGAGGCGCAGATGCGCGCGGCCTTCGCCATCATCGACAAGCAGGAGCGCACCAGCGCGGTCGCCGCCGCGCGCGAGGCGATCAAGGCGCAACTGACCGAGGACCAGCTGGCCGACGCCAACCTCGGCTCGGCCATGAAGAAACTGGAAGCGTCGATCCTGCGGGGCGACGTGGTCAAGACCGGCAAGCGGATCGACGGCCGCGACACCAGGACGGTGCGCCCGATCGTCTGCGAAACCGGCCTGTTGCCGCGGACGCACGGCTCGGCGCTGTTCACCCGGGGGGAAACCCAGGGCCTCGTCGTGACCACGCTGGGCACCGGCGACGACGAACAGTTCATCGACGCGCTGCACGGGAACTTCAAATCGAACTTCCTGCTGCACTACAACTTCCCGCCCTATTCGGTCGGCGAAGT
>SBFT01000180.1 GCA_006227805.1 Paracoccaceae bacterium | reverse complement strand
GATCCGGTCATATGATTTGACCAGATCGAGGGGGCCCGATGCCGTTTGAACCAGTCCATCCCGAAAAGCTGTCCACCTCGGTCGTGCGCCAGATCGAAGGCCTGATCCTGCGCGGCATCCTGCGACCCGGCGAACGCCTGCCCTCGGAACGCGAATTGTCCGAACGCCTGGGCGTGTCGCGCCCGTCCCTGCGCGACGCGGTGGCGGAATTGCAGGCCCAGGGGCTGCTGACCACCCGCGCGGGCTCGGGCGTCTACGTGGCCGAGGTGCTGGGCTCGGCCTTTTCGCCCGCGCTGACGCGGCTCTTCGCGACCCATGACGAGGCCGTCTTCGACTACCTGTCCTTCCGCCGCGACATGGAGGGCCTGGCCGCCGAACGCGCCGCCCGGATCGGGTCGGACAGCGACCTGAAGGTGGTGCAAGCCATCTTCGACAAGATGCGCTCGGCGCACGCCAAGCGGAACCCCGACGACGAGGCGGCCCTCGACGCGCAGTTCCACACCGCGATCATCGAGGCCAGCCACAACGTGGTCATGCTGCACATGATGCGCTCGATGTATGACCTCCTGCGCAACGGGGTCTTCTACAACCGGCAGGTCATGTTCAAGCAGCGCACGACGCGGCAGGCCCTTCTGGACCAGCACAGCCGCATCAACGACGCGCTTCAGGCCCGCGATCCCGCCGGCGCCCGCGCGGCGATCGAGGCGCATCTCGACTACGTGGGCGTCTGCCTGCGCGACCAGCAGAAAGCGGACCGGAACGAGGCGATCGCCCGCAAGCGCCTGGAAAAGGAACTGGGCGGCTGAGACCACCGAACGAAAAGGCCCCGGCGGAGAGCGCCGGGGCCTTTTCCTGCATGTATCGTGACGTCCGTCAGTGCAGCTTGGCGTCGACTTCCGCGATGGCGTCGTCGATCAGAGCGTTGCCCTGCGCGGCGGTCAGGCCCTGGGCGATGACCTCGCGCGCGGCGGCGACGGCGACCGTCACGGCCTGATCGCGCACTTCGCGCACGGCGCTGGCCTCGGCGGAGGCGATCTGCTCCTCGGCGGCGGCCAGACGACGCGCGATCGAGACCTTCAGGTCGGCCTTGGCCTGTTCGGCGGCGCGCCCCGCCTCTTCACGGGCGGCGGCGACGATCTTGTCGGCATGGGCCTGCACTTCCTTCTGCTTGCGCTCGTACGAGGCCAGCAGGCTCTGGGCTTCCTCGCGCAGGGCGCGGGCTTCGTCCAGTTCCGAGCGAATCGTCTGGGCGCGCTTGTCCAGCATGCCCGTCACGATGGCCGGCACCTTGAAATAGAGCAGGACCCCGATGAACAGCAGGAACGAGATCAGCACCACGAAATCGGTGTTGGCCAGCGAGAAGAACGGACCCTTCGCGGCGAAGGCCGGGGTGGCCGCGGCGAAGGTCAGGACGGCGGCGAGAATGTTGCGCATGGTCGTCATCCCTTCACACGGGCGGCCACGGCCGCCGCGATGGCCTTGGCATCCGCCTTGCCGCCCATCGCCGCGACGATTTCGGCGGCGGTGTCGGTGGCCACGGCCTTTACGCTGTCCAGCGCGCCGGCGCGGATCTCGGCGATGGCCTTCTCGGATTCCGCTGCTTTCGCGGCGATCTCGGCATCGGCCTTGGCGATGGCGCGGTCCAGGTCGGCCTGGATCTCGGCGCGGGTCTCGGCGGCGATGCGCTGGCTTTCCGCGCGCGCCTCGGCCAGCGCCTTGTTGTAGGCGGCTTCGGCCTCGACCGCGGCGGCCTTCAGCTCTTCCGCCTTGGCGATGTCGTTGGTGATCGTCCCCTGACGCTCGGCCAGGATGGCCCCGATGCGCGGCAATGCGACGCGCGACAGGATCAGGTAGATCACGAACAGCGTGACGAGCAACCAGAAGATCTGGTTGGGGAATGTGGAAAAGTCCAGCTGCGGCATCCCTGCCGATTCAGCCGCCTTTCCCGCCGCGCTCTGCGTATCGGTTGCCATGTCGTCCTCCTGGGGAAGGTGCCGTTACACCGGGCGGCGCGCATCCGCACACCGCCCGACCGTAAGGATAGTCTTCCGGAAGATCAGACGGCGAACATCAGCAGCAGGGCGACGAGGAACGCGAAGATCCCCAGAGCTTCCGCGAAGGCGATGCCGATGAAGAGCGTCGCGGTCTGCGAAGCGGCGGCCGAGGGGTTGCGCAGGGCGCCTGCCAGGAAGTTGCCGGCCACGTGGCCCACACCGATTGCAGCCGCGCCCGAGCCGATGGCCGCGAGGCCTGCGCCGATGAACTGGCCGAGTTCTGCGATATTGCCTTCCATGTCCTTGATCTCCTTACGATGGAATGGGTGTATTTGGGTCGGGCGGGGGATCCCGCCGTCAATGATGCGGGTGAAGCGCGTCCTTCAGATAGACGCAGGTCAGGATGGTGAAGACGTAGGCCTGGATCGCCGCGACCAGCATTTCCAGCCCGTAGATGGCGACGACGCCCAGGATCGCGACCGGCGCCGCGGCGGTGACCTGGGCGAAGCCCGCGAACACCTTCACCACGGCGTGGCCCGCCATGATCGCGCCGAACAGACGGACCGAGTGGCTGACGGGGCGGGCGAAGAACAGCATGAATTCCAGAACCGCGAGGATCGGGCGCATGACCGGCGGGGCCGAGGTCAGCCAGAACAGCTTCAGGAAGCCCACGCCGTTCTTGGCGAAGCCCACCACGATCACGGTCAGGAACACGCCCAGCGCCATCACTGCCGTCACGGCAAGGTGCGACGTCGTCGAAAAGCTCATCGGGATCAGCGCCAGGAAGTTGGCGCAGAGGATGAAGAGGAAGAGCGTGAAGATATAGGGAAAGAACTTGATCGCGTCCTTGCCGGTCACGTCCTCGACCATCTTGTAGATGAAGCCGTAGGTCAGCTCGGCCACCGACTGGCCGCGCGTCGGCACGATCGCCCGGCGCGACGTGGTCAGCACCATCAGGCCGATGACCGCCAGCACCGCCATGAACAGCCACAGCGTCGCGTTGGTGGGCGTGTACCAGTGGATCACGTCGCCGCCGAACAACGGTTTGACGATGAACTGATCCATCGGGTGGAACTCAAGCCCTGCGCCTTCGCTTGCCATTCGCTCACGTCCTCTCGTCGTCGGCGCCCGGCGCCTTGAACCCGTCCTGCGCGGCCTTGGCCGCCTGTTTTTCCTGCATCTCGCGCGCGCTGCGCAGCATCGATCTGACGCCGGCCGCGAAGCCCAAGAAGACGAACACGATCATGAACCACGGCGTCGTGCCCAGAACCGTATCCAGCCCGTATCCCATGAGGAACCCGATACCCAGGCCCGCCACGAGTTCGATCACCATCCGCCAGGCATGTTCGGCCTGGGAATAATGTTCGACCATCCTGGGCTTCGGGGCCTGCGCCGCCTTGGCGGCGGCGATCCGGGCGTCCAGTTCGGCCAGTTTGCGCGTCTGGTCAGGCTCGGTCATGGGCCGTGATACCCCACGGATGGTTTCGGCACTTGCTAGAGGGATGACGGCCCCGAGTCAATCGCCCTGCGGCAACCTGCGGGACAAGCCCAAGCCATTGTTATCGCTTGAATTCCTGATCTCTGCCGAGGGGCCTGCCATTCCGTCGCACCGCCGGTTTCGCGCCAGTTCGCGGATATGGCATATTCAACCGAACGGTTGACGATCCCGGGGCCCGGGTGCAGGAAAGACGCCATGACATCCGACCTCGACAGCGTCTTCGCAGCCCTTGCCGATCCCACGCGCCGCCAGATCCTGGCGATGCTGCTGGAAGACGACATGGCGGTGACCGACGTGGCCGAGCCCTTCGGCATGTCGCTGGCGGCGATCTCGAAACACCTCGTCGTCCTGAGCCGCGCGGGCCTGATCAGCCAGGAAAAGCGCGGCCGCGTGAAATGGTGCAAGCTGGAACCCGACGCCCTGCGCGACGCCAGCATCTGGATGCAGGGCTTCGGCCAGTTCGAGGCGATCAACCTCGACGCCTTCGAGCGGTTCCTTGAACGCGAGGAGATCGCCGGCCGAACCGAGGTCGGCGATCAGTCCTGATGGACCCGCGCATCTACTGTATCCAGACACCCACGTGATGCGACAGGACGCGACCGTCCTTGTCGAGGCAGGCCGTGATCTCGATCACGTTGCTGTTGAAGCCGATGCGTCCTTCCGTCTCGGCCCCGGTGACGGCGGCCTTCGGATCGGGGCAGTTCGAGCGCGTGACCCCGTCATCGCCGACCGTCACGTAGGTTCCGCGCGAGGCTGCGATGCCGCGCCGCGCGAGCGCCTGTTCCACCGACACGGCAGGCGAGCCGATCGGGGCTTCGCGCGCAAGGATCGCGCGCCATTCGTCCGCGCGGTCGCTGGTCGCGGGAGTTGTGCAGGCGGACACAAGGCAGACAAGTGCGAAGGGCAGGAAAGGACGGTGCATGGTTTCGATTCGCCTCCTTGACGCGAAACTCCGGTGTTACGGGCCGTCGTGCTGATGCAGCCGCAAGTGCGGCGCAAGTCCTTTTTCCCGAGGCGACCGGCTGCGTCGTCGGCCCCTCGTCTAGCCGCTTTCGCCGAGGGTGGGCGCAGGCGCCCTTTCGTCGTCCCGCAGCAGAAGCGCCAGCGCCAGGATCGTCAGGACGACGCCACCCAGGACCACGGGACGGGGCGCACCGTTGCCCAGCGCCATCTCCCACAGGATCACCCAGCTGGGCGTCAGGTAGGTATAGGCCATGACCTTGGCCGAAGGCAGGTGCAGCGTGGCGAACTGGAGCAGCACGAAGGTGGCGGCGCTGGCGAAAAGCGCGACATAGACCAGCGTGATCCAGACGATCGGCGGCAGCGCCGTCCACTCGGTGGCGCGGATGTCGCTCCAGCCCCAGGCGGTCAGGATCACGCAGCCCGCCAGCAGCATGCCGAAGGTGAAGACGACCGCCGGTTCGCCGCGGTTCAGGCGGCGCACCATCGGCGTGTAGACCGCATGTGCGACGCAGCCCCAGAAATACAGGATCTCGCCCACCCCGATCTGGAACTGCAACAGCGCCGAGAGATCGGCGCGAAAGATCACCCACAAGGCCCCCGAGGCCCCGATCGCCAGCGCCAGCGCCATCCGGGGCGTCGTGACCTGGCGCATCAGGAGCCATCCGAAGCCCGCCGCCATCACCGGCGTCAGCGTGAAGACGGCCGCCGCGCTGACCGGCGGCGCGGTCTTCAGCCCCTCGAACATCATCACGAAATAGATCGCGAACAGACCGCCCAGAACCGCATAGCGCCAGGGCGCGTCCAGGGCCGCGCGCGTCAGCTTGCCCGACAGCACGGCGGCGATGCCGATCACCACGGCGGCCAGCGCGAAACGCGCGGCGTTGATCGCGGCGGGCGCGATCTCGTTCGCGGCCATCGACCCAAGAGAGAACGACCCCGCCACCAGCGCCGAGAACGCCAGCATCGCCGCATGTCCGCGAAGCGCGGGTGTCATACGGTCCAGCCCCGGGCGCGGTCCTTCAGGAAGGCAAGGCAGGCCTGAACCTTGGCGGTGCGGTGCAGATCGACATGGGTGACCAGCCACAAGGGGGCGGACCATTCGTCGCGCGGCGCCAGCACCTGCACCAGGTCCGGTTCGCGTTCGCCATCCCAGACAGCGCAGAACCCGATGCCCGCCCCGGCCAGCAGCGCCTCGTGCAATGTCAGCGTTTCGGTCGCGCGAAAGGCGATCTGGTCGGCCGGCACCGTCTCGCGCAGCCACTTGCTGAAGGGGGCGCGGCTGGCGGGATCGTCGATGCCCACGAAGCGGTGACCGGCGAACTCGGCCTCCGAGGCCGGGGTGCCGAAGCGCGCCAGATAATCGCGGCTGGCATAGAGGGCGAAGCGCTGGCGCAGGAAGGGCTGCACCACGTTGTCCGGCTGTTCGGGTGCGCGCCCCGCCCGGATCGCCACATGCGCTTCGCCGTATTCGAGGCGGAACAGCCGGTCTCCGGTCAGGTAGCGCACGACCACTCCCTCATGCTGCCGCTGGAAATCGGCAAGAGCGGGCGCGATCAGGGGAGACAGGGACACCAGCGAGGTGACGACCAGCTCGCCCGAGACGCCATCTCCCTGGCCCTTGATGCGGCCCGCAAGCTGGCTCAGCTGATCGTCGGTGGCCTGCGCCACGCGCATCAGGTCCTCGCCCGCCTCGGTCGGGGTATAGCCGCGCGCGTGGCGCTGGAACAGCTTGACGCCCAGCCGCGCCTCGATCGCGTCGATATGGCGGATCACGGTGGCATGATGGACGCCCAGCACCTCGGCCGCACCGCTGACCGTGCCCAACCGCGCGACCTGGTAGGCGGTGCGCACCTCGTCCCAGTTATCCATGCTGAAGGCCTCTCCGTCATTGTGCGCTGATTCACACTAACCCTGACTTATCGGCCCTTCCGTTCGCTGGAGCAAGGGCGAACTTCGCATCCGGAGAGCCCTGACCCGGCTGGGCAACGCCCCCATGACAAGACCCGCCCCGCACTGCGCGCACTGGACCCGGCCCCGGTATCCCGGCCGTCCGATCGCCTTCAGAACGGCTTTGACAAATCGGGGCGTGCGACCTCAGACTTCCCGGCGATGAAAGTGATCCACAACACCCCGGAGCAGCTGATCGTCGAGGAAACGCCATGGCTCCTCGGGATCATGCTGATCTTCTTCATCCTGTGCTTCGTGGGCCCGGGCCTGTTCCTGGTCTTCCAGGGCGAGTTGATGGGCCTGTTTTTCGCGGCGGTCGGCGGCGGGCTGGGGCTGATGGGGCTGATCGTCTTCGTGCAGCGGGTGCAGGTGATCCTGGACGGGGCCGGGAACCGGGTCATCCTGCGCCGCCGGACCATGCTGCGCTACACGCAGATCGAGCACGCTCTGTCCGACCTGTCGGAAGCCCGGCTCGACATGACGCGCGGCTCGAAGGGCGGAACGCTGTATCGCCCCGTCCTGATCTTCGACCGCGGCATGAGCGCGGGCGATCATCCGATCATCGAGGCCTATACCAGCGGTCGCGGCCCGGGCCGCGCGGTCGATGCGATCAACGGCTGGCTTCAAGCGACGCGCGCGCTGCAGGGCGGCCGCCTCGGCGCCGCGGACTGACCCTTTCCCCGCCGTCGCGAACAGGGCAACATCGGCGGATCGACACGGGAACCGGAAGGGCGGCATGGACAGTCGGAAGGAAGCGCTGCTCGACGGTCTGGCCGATTTCCTGCTGGCCGAGGGTCTGGAGGCCGCAAGCCTGCGTCCGATGGCGCGCGCCGTGGGCACCAGCGACCGGATGCTGATCTATCATTTCGGCGACAAGGACAGCCTGATCGCCGCCGCGCTGGAGCGGATCGCGGCACGGCTGGTCGCGCAGCTTTCGGCCTTGTCGGCGCCGCACCCGGTTCCGGCAGACGCGCTGCGGCCCCGGCTGATGGACCTGGCCCAGGCCGACGGCACATGGCCCTTCCTGCGCCTCTGGCTGCAGATCGCCGCCCGCGCGGCACAGGGCGATGCGCTTTACGCCGGTGTGGGCAACGCCATCGGGCGCGGGTTCCTCGACTGGATCGCGGCGCAGATCGACGCGCCCGACGACACCGCGCGCCGGTCCGAGGCGGCGCGGCTTCTCGTGGTGATCGAGGGGCTGGTGCTGCTGAAGGCGCTGGGCCTCGACGGGGTCTGCCGTCCGGCGCTGGACCAGGGGCCCTGACCCTAGCCGCGCGCGGGACGCCACAGCGGGCCGACCGCGACCAGCAGCACGATGACGTTGAAGACGGCGTTCGACAGGTTGCCCGACAGGATCGACCCGGCGCTGTCGAGGAAGAACCACGCCAGCAGGCCCGACAGGACCGAGATGCGGACCCCTTCCGGCGCATGGTCGTGGACCCTTGTGGCCAGAACCCAGATCGTGACGCCCCAGCCCAGAAGGAAGCCTCCGGTGAGCGCCGACAGGAACTGCGTGTCGGGATGCGCGAAGGTCGTCGCCCCGTCCGGCGGCCAGCCGAGAATGTCCAGCGTCAGGCGGGCGGGTTCGGACGTGGCGGGATGGGTGCCCAGAAAGAAGACCGGCCCGAAGGAGCCCACGACGAAGGCCGTGATCTTCAGCCAGAACTTGTGGAAGGCCTGCGTCATGCCCGGCGCCGGTCCATCCAGAACGCGAGGGCCAGACCGACGCCGCCCCCCCAGAGGATCGTCCCCCCGGCCCCGGCATGCAGATCGACGCCGGCGCCGTAGAGGGTGGGGAACCAGGCCAGCGCGACACCGTCCATCAGGATCGCGACGGCTGTGCCGAAGGCCATGGCGTGGACCATCTGGCCGTCGGCCAGTCCGGCGAGGCGGCGCAGGAGAAGAAGGGCGGGATAGGTGCCCGGGATGATCGCCAGATAGAGGATGACGCGCGCCGTTCCGTCATAGACGCCCATCGGCCCGATCGCCCTGAGAAGCAGAGCGGCGGCCAGCCAGAGGGACAACCCGAAGACCCCGATGATCGTCATTTGCCGCCGGGACAGGGCAGGTCCGGCAAGATAGGCAGCCTCGGTCATCGCACGCCTCCGTAGCAGTCGCTACATCCTCCTACAGCAACGTAGCGGTCGCTACAAGAGAAAGAGTCGACTTGACTCGGACCCCTCTCTGCCCGTATCGCGCCCCTGCATCCGGAAGACGCATCTCTTCCGGTCCCCGATGGACAGGGGATCGCCCTCCACCAGCGCGTCGCGCCCGTGGGGGCGCGCGTGTTTTTGCAGATGCCCGTGGGGCGTTTGCGCTTTTCGCCGCCGCTTCCCATCTGGGGGTGGCATGGATCAACCGGCGCGCAGGAGGCGTGGAGCATGTTTGAAAATCTGTCCGAACGTCTCTCCGGCGTGTTCGACCGGCTGACCAAGCAGGGCGCGCTGTCGGAGACCGACGTCTCGACCGCGCTGCGCGAGGTGCGCGTGGCGCTACTGGAAGCCGACGTCTCGCTGCCGGTGGCGCGGGACTTCGTGAAGGCGGTGCAGGACAAGGCGACAGGCCAGGCGGTGACCAAGTCGGTCACGCCGGGCCAGCAGGTCGTGAAGATCGTCCATGACGAACTGGTCCATGTCCTGCGCGGCGAGGGCGAGCCGGGTGCGCTCAAGATCGACAGCCCGCCCGCGCCCATCCTGATGGTGGGCCTGCAGGGCGGCGGCAAGACGACCACCACCGCCAAGCTGGCCAAGCGGCTGACGGAACGCGAGGGCAAGAAGGTCCTCATGGCCTCGCTCGACACCAACCGCCCGGCGGCGATGGAACAGCTCGCCATCCTCGGCGCGCAGATCGGCGTCGCGACCCTGCCTATCGTGAAGGGCGAAGACCCGGTGGCGATCGCCAAGCGTGCCAAAACGCAGGCCTCGCTTGGCGGCTATGACGTCTATCTCCTCGACACCGCGGGCCGCCTGTCCATCGACGACGAGCTGATGAACCAGGTCGCCGCCGTCCGCGACGTGGCCAAGCCGCGCGAGACGCTGCTGGTCGTCGACGGCCTGACCGGCCAGGACGCGGTCAACACCGCGCAGAACTTCGACGACCGCATCGGCATCACCGGCGTCGTCCTGACCCGGATGGACGGCGACGGGCGCGGCGGTGCCGCCCTGTCCATGCGCGCCGTCACCGGCAAGCCCATCAAGTTCGTGGGCCTGGGCGAGAAGATGGACGCGCTCGAGACCTTCGAGCCCGAACGCATCGCGGGCCGTATCCTCGGGATGGGCGACATCGTCGCCCTGGTGGAAAAGGCGCAGGAGACCATCGAGGCCGAACAGGCCGAGAAGATGATGAAGCGCATGGCCAAGGGTCAGTTCAACATGAACGACCTGCGGATGCAGCTGGAACAGATGCTGAAGATGGGCGGCATGGAGGGCATGATGTCCATGATGCCCGGCATGGGCAAGATGGCCAAACAGGTGCAGGATGCAGGCTTCGACGACCGCATCCTGCGCCAGCAGATCGCCCTGATCAATTCGATGACCAAACGCGAGCGGGCCAATCCCGACATCCTTCAGGCCAGCCGGAAAAAGCGCATCGCCGCCGGGGCGGGGATGGAGGTCAGCGAGCTGAACAAGCTTCTGAAGATGCACCGCCAGATGGCGGACATGATGAAGAAGATGGGCAAGATGGGTAAGGGCGGCCTGCTGAAACAGGCCATGAAGGGCATGTTCGGCAAGGGCGCGCCCAGCCCGGACCAGCTGGCCCAGGGCATGGACCCCAAGGCGCTGGAAGCCGCCGCGCGTCAGATGGGCGGCAAGCTGCCGGGCCTGGGCGGCGGAGGTCTCGGCCTGCCGCCGGGCCTGTCGGGGTTTGGCAAGAAGAAATGACCTATACCCCCGCCGATTTCCCCGTGATCGAGACCGAGCGCCTGATCCTGCGCGGCCCGCGGGTTGAGGATTTCGAGCCGCTTGCGGCCTTCTACGCGACCGAGCATTCCCGCTTCGTCGGCGGCCCGCTGACGCCGGAACTGGCATGGCGGATGCTGGCGATCGAGACGGGGCACTGGACCTTGCGCGGCTTCGGCCGCTGGGCGATCACGCGGAAGGACACCGGCGAATGGCTGGGCATGACCGGCCTCTGGCATCCCGAGGGCTTTCCCGAACCCGAACTGGGATGGGACCTGGCGCGCCACGCAACGGGCCAGGGCTACGCGACCGAAGCCGCGACCGCCGCCCGCGCCCATGCCTATGACACGCTGGGCTGGACCACGCTGATCTCGCTGGTGGCGGACGGCAACGACGCGTCGGGACGCGTCGCGGAACGCCTGGGCGCACGCCCCGACGGGCGCTTCACCCATGAACGCTTCGGCCCGATGAACGTCTGGCGCCACCCCGCACCGAAGGACCTGACATGACCGACGACACCGCCCGCGCCGCTGCGCTGCTCAGGGACCACCGCGCCAGCATCGACCGACTGGACGCGATCCTGGTCTACACGCTGGGCGAACGCTTCAAGCACACCCAGGCCGTGGGCAAGCTCAAGGCCGAACACGATCTTCCCCCGTCCGATCCCGCGCGCGAGGCCGCGCAGATCGCCCGCCTGGAAGACCTGGCCCGCCAGGCCGATCTCGACCCCGAATTCGCCAAGGCCTTCCTGAAGTTCATCATCAGCGAAGTCATCAAGCACCACGAGAAGCACCAATCATAAGCCGGGCCCTGCCCCGGCGACCAAACCGCCATTCACAAGGAGACACCACAATGGCAATGAAGATCAGACTGGCCCGCGGCGGGTCGAAGAAACGCCCCTTCTACCGCATCGTGGCCGCCGACAGCCGCATGCCGCGCGATGGCCGCTTCATCGAGAAGCTGGGCATCTACAACCCGCTCCTGGCCAAGGACAACGAGGACCGCGTGCGCATCGACATCGAGCGCGTGCAATACTGGCTGTCGAAAGGCGCCCAGCCGACGGACCGCGTCGCGCGCTTCCTGGAAGCCGCAGGCCACTCGGCCAGGACCGAGCGCGCCAACCTCAAGAAGGGCGAGCCGGGCAAGAAGGCCAAGGACCGCGCCGAGGCCCGCGCCGCCAAGGCGGCGAAGGCCGCGGAGGCCGCCGCCGCTCCGGCTGCCGAAGAAGCCGCAAGCTGATCCCGGCACCTCGACAAGACGCGATGCGGCAGGCCACACTTGCCCTGTGGCCTGCCGTTGTCGTCCTGACGGCCCGTGACAGGGAAGCTGTGCGATGTCCGACCTGATCTGCGTGGGGGCGATTGCGGGCGCCTATGGCGTGCACGGCGAAGTGCGCATCAAGAGCTTCTGCGCCACGCCCGAGGACATCGAGACCTATTCCCCGCTTCTCTCCGAAGACGGCACGCGCAGCTTCGCCCTGCGCCTGACGCGCGCCATACCGAACGGATTTGCCGCGCGGATCGACGGCGTGGCGTCGAAGGAAGCGGCGGACGCGCTGCGGGGGCTGCGGCTCTTTGCGCCGCGCGACAGGCTGCCTTCGCTGCCTGACGACGAATTCTATCATGCCGACCTGATCGGTCTGGACGTGCACGACACCGGCGGCGCGCTTCTGGGGCGCGTCAGGTCGGTGCAGAACCACGGCGCCTCGGACCTGCTCGAGGTCGAGCCGCAGGGCGGCGGCGCCACGATCCTCGTGCCCTTCACCCGCGCCATCGTGCCCACGGTCGATCTGGCCGCGCGCCGCATCGTGGCGGACCCGCCCGAGGGGCTGTTCTGAGATGCCGCGCAAGGTCGTCATACACCTGGGCTTTCACAAGACCGGCTCGACCACGGTCCAGCAGACGCTGCAGCGGAACCGCGCCCTGCTGCGCCCGGTCCTGGCCGTGGCGCTGCGCCCCTCGATGCGCGACGTGCTCTCGGCGGCGCGGGCCTTCTCGGTCACGGGCGAGGCCTTCGACCGCGCGCGCTTCGCCGCGCGGGCGGCGCTGATGCTGCAGGACCTGCCGCAGATGAAGCGCCGGGTGCTGTGTCTTTCGGCCGAGGAACTGGCAGGTCACCTGCCAGGCCGCCCGGGCGTGCGCGACTATGGCGCGGCGGTGCCGCTGGCGCAGGACCTCGCCCATGCTGCGGCCGCGCTCTTCCCGCAAGCCGAGATCGCCTTCTTCGTGATGACCCGCGATCCGGCGGCCTGGCTGGACAGCGCCTATTGGCAGCACGTCAAGTCCAGCAGCATGACGATGGACATCGCCACCTTCCGCAGCCGCTTCGCCGGAGCCGCGCGCCTGGACGACATCGCCGTCCGCATCGCGCGCGCCACCGGACTGCCGGTGCATGGCGCGCGGCTGGAAGAGGCCGCTCGCCTGCCCCAGGGCCCAGCGCAGCCGCTTCTCGACCTCTGCGAGGTGCCCGAGGATCTGCGCGCCCGGATGGTCTGGCCCGCGCCCGCGAACCGGCGCCCCGAC
>SBFT01000345.1 GCA_006227805.1 Paracoccaceae bacterium | reverse complement strand
CCGCCGCCGCCACCCTTGCGACGCGGCGCCTGCGGCACGCCGGCGCCTTCGGGACGGGTGCCGCCCGCGACCGGAATTTCCATCTTCATGACCTTCTCGATCTGCACCAGGAGGTCGATCTCCTCGGGCGCGCAGAAGGCGATGGCCTCGCCCGTCCGGCCCGCGCGGGCGGTGCGGCCGATGCGGTGGACATAGTTGTCGGGCACTTCCGGCAGGTCATAGTTGATGACATAGGCCACGTCGGGAATGTCGATCCCGCGCGCGGCCACGTCGGTCGCGACCAGCACCGTCACCTCGCCGTCGCGGAAGGCCTTGATGGCGCGATCGCGCTGGCCCTGGCTCTTGTTGCCGTGGATCGAGGCGGCGTTATAGCCGTCGCGCACCAGGTCCTTCATCAGCTTTTCCGCGCCATGCTTGGTGCGCGCGAAAACCAGCGTGAGGGCATCGAGGTCCTGGGACAGAAGCTGGCGCAGCACGGCCGGTTTGCCCGCCTTCTCCATGAAGCGGATCGACTGCTTGACCTTGTCGGCGGCCTTGCCCGGAGGGGCGACCTGCACGCGGCGGGGATTGGTCAGGTAGGCGCCTGCCAGTTCCTCCATCTGCTTGGGCATGGTGGCCGAGAACAGCATGGTCTGGCGCGGCGTGCCCAGATGGGGCGCGATCCTGCGCAGGGCATGGATGAAGCCCATGTCCAGCATCTGGTCGGCCTCGTCCAGGACCAGGTGGCGCACCTGGCCCAGATCGACCGCGCGGCGGTCCATCAGGTCGATCAGGCGGCCGGGCGTGGCGACCAGGATGTCGGTGCCCCGCATCAGAAGCGCGATCTGCTTGTTGATCGACTGGCCGCCGACCACGGTGACCACACGCAGCCTGGTGCCGGTGGTCATGGTCTTCAGGCTTTCGGCGATCTGGTTCACCAGTTCGCGCGTGGGCGCCAAGATCAGCGCCTTGGCGGTCTTGGGATCGGGCCGTCCGGGTTGTTCCAGAAGGTGGTTGATCAGCGGCAGGCCGAAGGCCAGCGTCTTGCCGGTGCCGGTCTGGGCCAGGCCCAGGATGTCATGACCCTGCAGCGCCAGAGGGATCGCCTGGTTCTGGATCGGGGTGGGTTCGGTGAAGCCGATGCGTTTGAGCGCCTCGGCCAGGGCGGGCGCAAGGCCCAGCATGTCGAAATCGAACAATATGTCTTCCTTTGAAGGCCGCGAAGGCAGTCCGCCCGCACGCCCAATGAAACGATGCCACCCGGAAAAGGGCGACACTGGAGGGTTCGCTCGGACCTCGGGATCGCACGGGAGAGCCCCGCGCCATCCGGCCGTCGCGTGAAGAACCCTGCGTGATGGGGAACTCGGATCTGTCGCTGCGCTGTCGGCCCCATGTCCGGGCCAGGCCTGCTCACGCGGCGGCGCAGCGTAAGGAGGACATGGGGCAAGTGCCGCCCCAAGTCAAGGGCGCAGGCGGTGCTCAGGCGTAAAGCGCCTCGATCTCCTTCGCGTAGATCTCGAAGATCTTGGCGCGCCGCACCTTCATCGTCGCCGTCACCTCGCCGTCGTCATGGTCAAGCTCCTTCGGCAGAAGCCAGATCTTCTTGATCTGCTCGACCCGGGCCAGGTTCCTGTTGCCCTTCTCGATCTCGGCCTCGATCAGCTCCTTCACCTTCGGGTTCTCGGTCAGGGACCGGAAGGTGGTGTAGACGATCCCCTGCCCTTCGGCCCAGAGGCGGACCGTGTCCATGTCGATCTGCACCAGTGCGGCGACATAGGGGCGCTGGTCGGCGACCACGATCACCTCCTTGATGAAGGGCGAGGACTTGACCGCGTTCTCGATCAGCGAGGGCGACAGGTTCTTGCCGGCCGCATTGATCATGATGTCCTTCTTGCGGTCGATCAGCGTCAGCGAGCCATCGGCCTCGATCTTGCCCACGTCGCCGGTATGCAGCCAGCCGTCGACGATGGTCTCGGCCGTGGCCTTGGGGTTCCTGTAATACCCCTTGAGGATCGTCTCGCCGCGGAACAGGACCTCGCCATCCTCGGCGATCCGGCATTCGACGCCCGGGACCGGGAAGCCGATGCGTCCGTCGCAATCGCCCCAGGAC
Organism: Paracoccaceae bacterium; assembly: GCA_006227805.1. Lineage (GTDB taxonomy): Bacteria > Pseudomonadota > Alphaproteobacteria > Rhodobacterales > Rhodobacteraceae > JAGYKE01. The sequence continues at coordinate 2,828 of SBFT01000345.1, read as the reverse complement.
GACTGGATCGTGCCGACGCCGCTGGTCTCGGACATGCCCCAGGCCTCGCGGATGTTCACACCGATGCCGCGCATGAAGGCCAGGAGATCGGGCGCGATGGGCGCCGCCGCCGAGATCGCGAAATCGACGCGGCCCAGGCCCAGGTAGGACCGGATGTGGCGATAGATCAGCATGTCCCAGAACCGGTGCGCCAGGTGGTCCGCCGCGCTCCACCTGCTGCGCCGGATCGCGCCGCGGCGCATCGCGCCCTTCAGGGCCAGCATGGTCAGCGGCGCGCGGATCGGGCCCGCCGTCTGCGCCTGCACGAGGACGCCCGCCTGCATCTTCTCCCAGATGCGCGGCACGCCGAAGAAGACCTGCGGCGCCACTTCGCGCAGGTCCAGCGTGATGGTGCGCAGGCTCTCCCCGAAGTTCATCACGAACTGGCGGCTCAGGCCGTTCATCACCGTGACCGCCTGTTCCGCGATGTGGCACAGCGGCAGATAGGACAGAACGTCCGTGCCGGGACCATGATCCTTGAACACATGCTCGGCCACCTTCGCGCCGGCATTGAGGTTGGCGAAGGAAATCTCGGCCGCCTTGGGCAGGCCGGTGGAACCGGAGGTGAAGACCATCATCGCCGTCTGGTCGGGCTTGATGCCGGCCTTCCGCTTCAGGACCTCGTCGCCCGCCGTGCCCCGCATCGCCGCGCGGCCCCGCTCCAGCAGGTCGTCCCAGCTGATCAGGTTCAGATAATCCTGGCCCTGGCAGCCCTTGGGGTCGAAGACGATCAGCTGGCGCAGGTTCGGCGCGCGTCCGCCCAGTTCGATGATCTTGTCGAGTTGCTCCTGGTCCTCGATGAACAGGACCGTGGTGTCCGAGGCATTGACCAGGTGGTCGATCTCGGCCGCGGGGCTGGTGGGATACATGCCGACGATGGTGGCCCCCGCCGCGTTGATCCCGAACTGCGCCAGCACCCATTCGCTGCGGTTCTCGCTCAGGATGCCCACATGATCGCCCGCCTCGACGCCCAGCCCGATCAGCCCGGCGGCGGCGGCGTGCATGATCTCCTGCACGTCCGCCCAGGTCATCTCGTTCCAGATGCCGAATTCCTTCTGGCGCATGGCGACGGCGCCCGGTCGCGCGGCGGCATGGTCGGACACCATCTGCACGGTGCTGCGGAAGCCGCTGTCGGTGTTGCGGATGTCGAAGGCCATGGTGCGACCCCTCCCTCTAGCTCAGCCAGCGCTTGCGGCGCTTGTAATGCTTGACGTCCCGGAACGACTGGCGCTCGGCCCCGTCGCCGCCGCCGACGCCCAGGTAGAAGGACTGGATGTCCTTGTCCTGCTTCAGCCTGGCGACATCGCCCTCCATGACGATCTGCCCGCTCTCCATGATATAGCCGTAATCGGCCACGCCGAAGGCCACGCCCGCGTTCTGTTCGACCAGCAGGATCGACACGCCGTCCTCCTGGTTCAGCCGCTTGATGGTCTCGAAGATCTCCTCGACGATCTTGGGCGCCAGGCCCAGCGACGGCTCGTCCATCAGGATCAGTTCGGGCCGCGCGATCATCGCACGACCGAAGGCCAGCATCTGCTGCTCGCCGCCAGAAAGATAGCCGGCGATCTGCTTGCGGCGTTCCTTCAGGCGCGGGAAGAAGTCGTAGACCTTGTCGTAATCGGGCTTCTCCTTGCGACTGTCCAGCGCATAGGAGGCGGCGACCAGATTATCCTCGACACTCATCTCCGTGAAGATGCGACGGCCTTCGCGGACATGGAAAAGCCCCATCTGCACAAGGCGGTCCGGCTGGATCGACAGGATCGACTGGCCCTTGAAGCTGATGCGCCCCTCGCCGATCTGTCCGTTCTCCAGCGCCAGCAGGTTCGACGCCGCCTTCAGCGTCGTGGTCTTGCCCGCCCCGTTGGTGCCCAGAAGCGTGACGATCTTGCCGTCCGGCACCTCGAGCGACAGCCCGCGCAGGGCCTGCACGGTGTGATGATAGGTCACTTCGATGTTCTCGATCGTCAGCATCTCGGCCAGCGCCCCTGTCTTCCTCTCGCCCCAAATATCCCGGGGGTGCGGGGGGCAGAGCCCCCCGCCTCCTTCGCTCAAACCGTGAACCAGTCCGAGGTCGGGTTGAACAGCCCCGACGCCGTGTCATAGGCATAGACGCGGCCCGTGCCGATGGCGTTGTTGACCATCGACACCGGCCCGCCGAAGAAGCCGCCCGTATCCCAGTCGGAAATGCCCGCCAGCGTCTCGGCGATGTTGTCGGGGGTCAGTTCCAGGCCCTTCTCGGCGGTGTCGCGGAAGGCCTTCATCGCGATCTCGAGCCCGCACATCGTCTGCAGCGCCCAGGTCGACATGTAGTTCTCGAGCGGCGTGCCCGCGAACATGGCCTTGGAATACTCGGCGTATTTCTCGTAGCGCGGCGCCTCGGCGCGATCCCAGAAATAGCGATAGGGCATGATGCCCTCATAGCCTTCCAGGAAGGGGCCCGCCTCGGCGGTGATGCGGTCGGCGATGATCTTCTCCATGCCCCAGAAGGTGCCATAGAACTTGGTGGGCAGGCCGAACTGGCGCGCGCCGCCGATCAGCTGCGGCCAGACGCCGGTCACATAGCCCTGCAGGATGCAGTGTTCCGCGCCCGACTGGGCCAGCTTGGTGACGTGGGTCGGGATGTCGGCCCCTTGCGCCTTGGTCTCTTCCTCCAGCACGACCTTGATGCCCAGCCGCTCGGCGGTGGCGCGGCCGTGTTCCAGCGGGTCGCGGCCGAATTCGGTGTTCGAATAGATGAAGGCGACCGTGGTGCCGCCCACGTCCTTGATCTTCTGAAGCAGGATGTCGAA
>SBFT01000274.1 GCA_006227805.1 Paracoccaceae bacterium | reverse complement strand
TAGCCGCCGGTCGCGGCACCGTCCTGGTTGTCCTCGAAGTCGAGGAAGACGAATTCGGCGCCCATCGATTCGATCTGTTCGGCCACTTCGGGGCGGACGTCGAAGGCATAGGTGATGGCGCCGAGGCTGGTCGCGGTGCCGATGGCGGCGAGGCCTGCGACGCCCGCGCCGACGATCAGGACCTTCGCGGGCGGGACCTTGCCCGCCGCCGTCACCTGCCCGGTGAAGAAGCGGCCGAAATTGTTGCCGGCCTCGATCACCGCGCGGTAGCCCGCGATGTTGGCCATCGAGGACAGAGCATCCATCTTCTGGGCGCGGCTGATGCGCGGCACCATGTCCATGGCGATGACGCTGGCGCCCTTTTCGGCGGCCTGTTTCATCAGCGCCTCGTTGGCGGCGGGATAGAAGAAGGAAATCAGGGTCTGGCCCTGCGACAGGCGCTTGACCTCGGCCTCAGACGGGGGGCGGACCTTGGCGATGATGTCCGCGCCCTTGAAGAGCGCGGCCGCGGTCTTGACCACCTCGACGCCCGCATCCTTGTAGGCCTGGTCCGAGAAGCCCGCGGCCAGGCCCGCGCCGCTCTCGATCAGGCAGTCGTGACCCAGTTTCTGAAGCTGGAGCGCGCTGTCGGGGGTCATGGCCACCCGGGCTTCGCCCTCGAATGTCTCTTTCGGTGTTCCGATCTTCACCCCTTGGTCCCCCTTTATCGCCGGTTCCGGCGCAAAATGGTTCAATCGCAGAAATTCTCCACTACCCTGCGCAACAAAGTTGCGCAAGCAGGCCGCGCGTTTCCGGCGGACCTGTCATGGCTCTGTCAGGGGCGGCCTAGATCCAGCGGCGCACCTTCTGGGCATAGCGCGCGAAATCGGCGCGGAATTCGCGGCGCATCCGGTCCTCCTCGGGGATCACGAAGCGCCGCTCGATCACCCAGACGAAGATCGGCACCAGAGGCAGCGCCAGAACCGCGTCCCAGCGCAGAATCAGCCCCAGGAGGATCAGCGCGTCGCCCAGGTAGATCGGGTTGCGGGTGCGGCTGAAGATGCCGGACTGGATCAGGCGGGCGGGCGTCTGGTGCGGGATCACGGTGGTGCGGTGGCGGCGGAACTCGGCGAAGGCCAGCGCCATCAGGATCAGGCCGGCGCCGACGCAAAGCCCGCCCGCGAAATCCGCCCAGGCGCCCCCGAAATCGAGACCGGCGGGCAGATGGGCGGATTGCGCCCAGGCCAGTGCGGCGAAGGCGGCCAGCCAGACAGGGGGTAGATCGATCCATTTCATGCGCGTCCTCCTCGGCCCGGCGCCGGAAACTTCGCAAGTTTCCGGCCCGTTTTCCTTGCAGGAAAACGTGGCCCGCGCGCAAGGTGACGGAACGGCGCGTCTTGCGCGCCCCTGTCCAGCCGATAGGGTCCTGCGCAACCGCATCAGGGGAGGACGGACATGACACTTCAAGGCAAACACGCGCTGATCACCGGCGGCGGCACGGGGATCGGCCTGGCCATCGCACGGGCTCTCGTCGCCGAGGGCGCCCATGTCACCATCACCGGACGCCGCCAGGAGGTGCTCGAGGAGGTGGCGGGCGCGGGCATGACGCCCATGGCGATGGATGTGCGCGACGAGGACGACGTGGTGAAGAAGATCGCGGGCGCGGTCGACAGGAACGGACCCATCCAGATCTGCGTGCCGAACGCGGGCGTGGCCGAGGGCAAGGCCGTGCACAAGACCACGATGGAGTTCTGGCGCAACATGATGGCCACGAACCTCGACGGCGCGTTCCTGACGATCCGGGAATCGCTGACCTCGATGCGCCGGACCGACTGGGGGCGGGTCATCACCATCGCCTCGCTGGCGGGGCTGCGGGGCCTGAAGGGCGCGGCCTGCTATTCGGCCTCGAAGCACGGCATGATCGGCCTGACGCGGTCACTCTCCGAGGATTACCTGGGCACGAACTACACCTTCAACGCGATCTGTCCCGGCTATGTGGCGACGCCCATCGTCGACCGCAACGTGATCTCGATCGCCGAACGCGCGGGGATCAGCCAGGAGGAGGCGCTGAAGATCATGGTGGGCTCGAACCGCCACCAGCGCCTGATCGCGCCCGAGGAAGTGGCGGCGGCGGTCCTGTGGCTGGTGCGCCCGGGATCCGAGAGCATCAACGGCCAGGTCGTCGAGATCGCGGGTGGCCAGGTCTGAGGCAGGAGGGGGCTCTGCCCCCGCCCCTGCGGGGCTCCCCCGGGATATTTGGGGCGAGAGGAAGCAGGCGACACTCTGGACAAGGGCGGCGTTCCGGGATATTTCAAGCTTAAAATATCTCGGGGAGCCGCCATGACCGATTTCGCCGCGACCAAGGCCCTGTTCGATCTGCCCGAGGGCATCGTCTACCTGGACGGCAATTCGCTGGGCCCTCTGCCGAAGGCGGCGCCCGCCCGGATCGCGGCGATGCTGACGGACGAATGGGGCGGGATGCTGATCACCGGCTGGAACAAGGCCGGATGGATGGCGCAGCCGATGCGGCTGGGCGACCGGATCGGGCGGCTGATCGGGGCCGAGCCCGGCCACGTGACCACCGGCGACACGTTGTCGATCAAGGTCTACCAGGCGCTGGCCTCCGCCCTCGAGATGCGGAAGGGCCGCAAGGTGGTCCTGTCGGACAGCGGCAATTTCCCCAGCGATCTGTATATGGCGGAAGGCCTTCTGCGGATGATGGGCGGGGGCCACGAATTGCGCGTGGTGGCCCCCGACGAGGTCGAGGATCACATCACCGACGAGGTCGCGGTCCTGATGCTGACCGAGGTCGATTACCGCACGGGCCGCCGCCACGACATGAAGCGGCTGACGGCCAAGGCCCATGCCGCGGGCGCGCTGACGGTTTGGGACCTGGCGCATTCGGCCGGCGCGCTGCCGGTCGACCTGTCGGGCTGTGGCGCCGATTTCGCGGTGGGCTGCACCTACAAGTATCTGAACGCAGGGCCCGGCGGGCCCGCCTTCATCTATGTCGCCCCGCGCCATGCGGGCCGGGCCGTTCCGGCGCTGTCGGGCTGGCTGGGCCATGAGGCGCCCTTCGCCTTCGACCTGGGCTATCGCCCGGGCGCCGGTGTCGACCGGATGCGCGTCGGCACGCCGCCGGTGATCCAGATGACCGCGCTGGAGGTCGCACTCGATGTCTGGGACATGGCCGACATCCATGACGTGCGCGCGAAGTCGATCGAGTTGACCGAACGCTTCATCGCCGGGATCGAGGCCGCCTGCCCCACCCTCGATCTGGCCAGCCCCCGCGACCCCGCTTTGCGCGGCAGCCAGGTGTCGTTCCGCTTCGCCGAGGGCTATGCCGCGATGCAGGCGCTGATCGCGCGCGGCGTGATCGGCGACTTCCGGGCGCCCGACATCATGCGGTTCGGCTTCACGCCCCTCTATATCGACGAGGGCGACGTGGACCGGGCCATCGCCATCATCGCCGACGTCATGAACAGCGGCGCCTGGGACCGCGCGGAATACAAGACCCGCGCCGCCGTCACATGAGCGAGGCGACCGCCCGTCTGCCGCTCTGCCGTCCGGCGGGCTGGGTCACGCTGTGGCGGCGGCTGGCCGCCTGCGGGACGACGAACCGGAGGGGCTTTCCTTCGCCCTGATCCGTTCCCTCCGATCCTGAAGGAAGCCCCCCATGACCAACACCCCCTACGATCCCGCGAAGGAAGGCGCGCAGATGTCCTTCGACGGGCGCATGTCCTATGGCGATTATCTCGGCCTCGACGCCATCCTGTCGGCGCAGCACCCGCTTTCGGACGCCCATGACGAGATGCTGTTCATCATCCAGCACCAGACCTCGGAACTCTGGATGCGGCTGGCCATCCACGAGTTGAACGCCGCCCGCGCCACATTGCAGGAGGGCCGGATGCGCCCTGCCTTCAAGATGCTGGCGCGCCTGTCGCGCATCTTCGAGCAGTTGAACAGCGCCTGGGAGGTGCTGCGCACCATGACGCCCAGCGACTACACCACCTTCCGCGCCTCGCTGGGGCAGTCCTCGGGGTTCCAGTCGCACCAGTATCGCCAGATCGAGTTCATCCTGGGCAACCGCAACGCCGCCATGCTGCGGCCCCATGCGCATCGCGCCGATGTCACGACGCTGTTGCAGGAGGAACTGGCGCGCCCGTCGCTCTATGACGTGGCGCTGCACGCGCTGCACCAGGTCCAGCCCCTGCCCGAGGCCGTGCTGAGCCGCGACCTGACGCGGCCCCATGCCCCGGACGAGGCCGTGATGGCCGCCTGGACGCAGGTCTACAGGAACCCGACCACGCATTGGGAACTCTACGAACTGGCCGAGAAACTGGTGGACCTGGAGGATTATTTCCGCCGCTGGCGCTTCAACCATGTCACCACGGTCGAACGCGTGATCGGCTTCAAGCGCGGCACCGGCGGCACCGGCGGGGTCAGCTATCTCAAGCGGATGCTGGAAGTGGAGCTTTTCCCCGAACTCTGGCACCTGCGCACGGCCCTCTAGGGCGTCAGCGCCGCGCCCAGCATCCGGCCCAGCGTGGCCACGTCGCGGGCATAGCTGGCGTGGTCCTGTGCCTTGCCCTTGATCCCGTGCAGCGCCGCCGTCATCGCGCCGGCGGCGTCCTGCGCGGTCACGTTCAGGCGCACCGCGCCCGCCGCGGCCATCCTGTCCAGCCACTCGGCATAGACCGCGCGCAGGCGCGCCTCGCCCGCTTCGGCGATGTCGGCGGCGGTGGCGTTCGAGGTCTCCAGAAGCTCGCGCCCATGGGGCGAGGTCAGCATCGCCTCGATGATCGCCCCGCCTTGCGCGGCGAAGGCCCCGGCCAGGCGCTCGGGCAGGGGCAGATCGCGCGCCAGCGCCGCGCGGACACTGTCCACCGCGTCGTCGTAGTAGAATTGCGCCAGGCTGCGGAAGATGTCTTCCTTGTTG
>SBFT01000340.1 GCA_006227805.1 Paracoccaceae bacterium | reverse complement strand
CGATGTTGGGCGTGCCCTCGGCGGCGCCGATCTGGCGGATGTCGATGCCGGCCTCGCCCCGCAGGCGGTTCAGAAGGCGTGCCAGGTCGGCGGCCAGCGTGGGCGGCGGCGCGCCGGTGACGGCCACCGTGATCGGTCCTTCGAAGCGGGTCAGCACGGGCAGGTCGCGCCCGCTTTCCAGCATGAAATGCAAGTCCAGGAAATCGGCGGCGATGGTGCCGTTCGAGAGGCGCGGCGCCTGCGGGCGCGGGGCCTGGAAGGTCTTCATCGGCGGCAGCGTGCTGTCGGCCACCAGCGCGCGCGTCGCGGGTTCGTCCGGTTCCAGGGGAACCGTCGCGCAGGACACCAGCGTCAGGCAGATGAGGACAAGCAGAACCTTCATGTCGGCCGGACATAGCGGATGAAGGGCGTCTGCCGGCCGATCCGGTCATAGAGCAGCCGCGCGGTGGTGTTGAAATCCTGCGTCAGCCAGTAGACCGCGGGCGCGCCCGCCTCGTCCGCGGCCCTGTAGACCGCCTCGATCAGCCGACGACCCACGCCGCGGCCGCGCATCTCGGGCGCGGCGTAGAGGTCCTGGAGATAGCAGACCTCCTCGATCTTCCAGGCGTGGCGATGGAACAGGTAATGCGTCAGGCCCACCAGCCTGCCATCCGCCTCGGCCACCAGCGCGTTGAAATCGCGCACATCATCGCCCAGAAGCCGCGCGAAGGTGCTGTCATACACGGCCTGAGGGACGCTGGTCTGGTAGAACTCCAGATAGCCCGTCCAGAGCGCAGCCCAGTCCGCGCGGTCCGAAGCCTTCAGGGGCCGGATGATCACGGGGGCTGCATCGGTCATTCTGATCGCGTCCAGGCAGGTTTTGTGGCGGGAATCGTAAACGCTCCCGGCGATAAGATGTCGGGATTTGGGCGAAACTGTGGCGACGGCCGTAGCACGCCCGGAAACAGAGCGTTTCAGCGCCCCGCGCGCGCCATGAAGGCCAGCCGCTCGAAGAGGTGCACGTCCTGTTCGTTCTTCAGAAGCGCGCCATGCAGCCGGGGCAGGGCGGACTTGCCGTCGTGCTTGAGGTCCTCGTGGGTCAGCTCCTCGGCCAGGAGCAGCTTCAGCCAGTCCAGCACTTCCGATGTCGAGGGCTTCTTCTTCAGGCCTGCCGTCTCGCGGATCTCGTAGAACTGGGTCAGCGCGGTGGTCAGCAGCGCCTCCTTGATGCCGGGGTGGTGGACTTCGACGATTCTGCGCATCGTCGCCTCGTCGGGGAAGCGGATGTAGTGGAAGAAGCAGCGGCGCAGGAAGGCGTCGGGCAGTTCCTTTTCGTTGTTCGAGGTGATGATGACGATGGGGCGCTGGCGGGCGCGGATCGTCTCGCCGGTCTCGTAGACATAGAATTCCATCCGGTCGAGCTCCTGAAGCAGGTCGTTCGGAAACTCGATGTCGGCCTTGTCGATCTCGTCGATCAGCAGGACCAGGCGCTCGTCGCTGTCGAAGGCCTCCCACAGCTTGCCGCGCTTGATGTAGTTCTTCACGTCGTGCACGCGTTCCTCGCCCAGCTGGCTGTCGCGCAGGCGGCTGACGGCGTCGTATTCGTAAAGCCCCTGCTGGGCGCGCGTGGTCGACTTGATGTTCCATTCGATCATGCGCAGACCCAGCGCCCCCGCCACCTGGCGCGCCAGTTCGGTCTTGCCGGTGCCGGGTTCGCCCTTGACCAGAAGCGGGCGCTCCAGCGTCACCGCCGCGTTCACCGCGATCTTCAGGTCGTCGGTGGCGACATAGTCCTTGGTGCCTTCGAATTTCATGCGTTTCCAATCCCTTGCTCAATCCGGATGCCGCATCCGGGCTTGTGCGAGGTTTTAGACCAAACCGCCACCTATTGTGTAGTGACAATCCCCCGAGGTTCAGTTAGACGCACCCTCAGTTGGGAGCCGGAAGTCCAGAGGGAGCCACATGGACGATCTTGGCCAAGCCGAGGGAGCCAAAATGAAGCAGGAATTCTTCCTGCCGGACGACTACCGTCCGGCAGAGGACGAACCGTTCATGAACGAGCGGCAAGTCGAGTATTTTCGCCGCAAGCTTCTGACCTGGAAGGCCGAGCTTCTGGCCGGCAGCCGGGACACGATCGAGGGCCTTCAGGGCAATACCCGCAACATTCCCGATGTCGCCGACCGCGCCAGCGAGGAGACCGACCGCGCGCTGGAACTGCGCACCCGCGACCGCCAGCGCAAGCTGGTCGCGAAGATCGACGCGGCGCTGCGCCGGATCGAGGATGGCGAATACGGCTATTGCTCGGTCACGGGCGAGCCGATCTCGCTGAAACGTCTGGACGCGCGCCCGATCGCCACGATGAGCCTCGAGGCGCAGGAACGCCACGAGCGGCGCGAGAAGGTGCATCGCGACGACTGACGCGCCGCGTCTGAAGATGGATGTTTCGGATTGCGCCGCGCGGACTTGCGTGGCGCTTTTCATTTTGTCGGAAGGGGCGGGGCAGGGCGCATGTCGGCGAAGGGCTTGCAGGTCGCGGTGATCGGCGGCGGCATCGGCGGGATGGCCGTGGCGGCGGCATTGGCCCGGCGCGGCGCGCGCGTCACCCTGCACGAACAGGCCGGGGACCTGGCCGAGGTCGGCGCCGGCCTTCAGGTCAGCTGGAACGGCCAGCAGGTGCTGCGCGCGCTGGGCGCGGTGCCCGCGACGGGCCTGCCGCCCGAAGAGGTCAGCCTCTCGCCCGGCACGTGGATGATGGACGGGCCCGCCAGGCGCCGGGTCGCCTTCGTGCCGCCGCCCGGGCCCGGGCAGACGTGGTACATGCACCGCGCCGATCTTCTGGCGCGTCTGGTCGATCGGGCCCGCGCCGCCGGGGTGACGCTGAAGCTGGGCCAGGTCGCGACCCCGGGCAGCGTCGCGGGTGACCTGATCGTCGCCGCCGACGGCGGCCGCAGTCTCTGGCGCAGCGCCATCGACGGGCCGGTCGAGCCTGTCTTCTCGGGTCAGGTCGCATGGCGGGCGCTGGTGCCGAACGACAAGGCCCTGCCGACGGCGCCCGCCACGCTGGCGATGGGGCCGCGCGCGCACATGGTCGTCTATCCCCTGCGCGCGGGGCGCCTGACCAACATCGTCGCGGTCGAGGAGCGCAGCCACTGGACCGAGGAAGACTGGAACCAGCAGGGCGATCCGGTCGAATTCCGCGACCGCTTCGCCGACGTGGCGCGGCCTTTCGGCGATCTTCTGGCCCGGGTCGACAAGGTCCATCGCTGGGCCCTGCATCTGCGCCCCGTGGCGCGCACCTGGGTTCAGGGCAACCTGGCCCTTCTGGGCGACGCCGCGCATCCGACGCTGCCCTTCATGGCGCAGGGCGCCTGCCTGGCGCTGGAGGACGCCTGGGTTCTCGCGGCCCGGGTCGATGCGCTGGGGGTCGCGCCGGGGCTTGCCGCCTACCAGGCCGCGCGAATCGACCGGGCGCGGCGGGTGGTGGCGCTGGCGCGCGGCAATGCCTGGCGGTTTCACCTCGGGCGGCCCTGGTCCTGGGGCGCGCAGGCGGTGCTGGCGGTGGGGGCAGGGGCGCTCGCGCGGCGGCTCGACTGGGTCTACGGCTACGACGCGACCCGGGCCTAGAGGTCGAGTTCCACCCAGACCGGCACGTGATCCGAGGGCTTGTCGCCGCCGCGCACCGCGCGGTCGATCCCGCAATCGGTCATCAGGTCTGCCGCCTGCGGGGTCAGCAGGACATGATCGATCCGGATGCCGTCGTCGCGGTTCCAGGCGCCCGCCTGGTAATCCCAGAACGAATAATGCCCCGGTCCCTGCACCCGCGCGCGGAAGGCGTCGGTGAACCCGAGATTGAGGATCCGCCGGAACGCGGCCCGGCTGTCGGGCAGGGCGAGGGCGTCCTGCGCCCAGGCCTCGGGACGTTTCGCGTCCTCGTCCTGCGGGATCACGTTGTAGTCGCCCGCCATCAGGGCGGGCATCTCGTCGGCCAGCAGCGCCCGGGCGCGCGCGTTCAGACGCTCCATCCACGCGAGCTTGTAGTCGTATTTCGGCCCCGGCGCGGGATTGCCGTTGGGCAGGTAGAGGCCGCAGACGCGCAAGGCGGTCCTGCCGACCACCGTCGCCTCGATCCAGCGGGCCTGGTCGTCGGCGTCATCGCCCGGCAGGCCGCGCGTCACATCCTCGAGCGGCAGTTTCGACAGGATCGCCACGCCGTTGAAGCTCTTCTGACCATGGGTTTCGACGTTGTATCCGCGCTCCTCGAACAGCTCGCGCGGGAAGGCCTCGTCCACCGACTTGATTTCCTGCAGCAGGGCGACATCTGGCGTGGCCTCGTCCAGCCACGCGATCAGGGCCTCGGCCCGCGCCTTGATGCCGTTGATGTTGAACGTCGCGATCTTCATGGGCCCGGGTCCGCGCTGTGCCGTTGCCTGCGATCTATCGCGCACCCGGGGCCGCGGGGCAAGTCCGGGGCGGTGATTCGTTCCCGCGATGGGCCCCGCCTAGCCCGGTGGGGGCCCGGGAAAAGGCCTGTGGACAAGAAAAATACGCGCAGGCGTGCACAAGGATAATGGGCATGGATGCAGATTTCTGGATCGGGGCGCTCATGTGGATAAGTCACGCCGGAAAACACCCTAAGGTAGAAAACGACTTTTGAAAAACACGTCATGGATGCAACCCTTGGGGCAATGCCAACCCCAACCACGGAGAAGCTGCCATGACCGCTCAACGCAAAGTCTACGAGACCCCCTCACACCTGGCCACTGCCCAGTCGAACATCTTCGCGGGCGATGACACCGGCCTCTTCACCACCAGCTGCGGGCCCGCGACCGGCGCCGACATGCTGTCGGGCGATGCGACCGCGCTCTTCACCACCAGCTGCGGCCCCGAACGCGCGACGGCCCTGACCGGCGGCGGCACGGCACTCTACACCACCAGCTGCGCACCGCAGATGTCGGGCGACGGCCACCGGGGCGAGGCCACCGC
>SBFT01000353.1 GCA_006227805.1 Paracoccaceae bacterium | reverse complement strand
CCGTGACCCTAGGCGCGACGGCTTTGGCCGGACGCCTGCAGACCCGTCGAAGCGCCGAACCACGCCGCATCGGCCTGTTCTTCGTCCGACAGGCGGAACTCGGCGACGGTCTGATGCAGTTGCGCCGTATCGCGCGACATCTGGTCGCCCGCATCATGCGCCTGGTTGGCCAGGGCCGCGTTCTCCTGCGTCGCCGTCTCGATCAGCCGCATGCCGTTGTTGATCTCGGACAGACCCCGGGCCTGGGACGCCACTTCGGTCTCGATTTCCGAAACCAGGGTGCCCAGCGAGAAGACCTGGTCCAGCACCGCGCCGATCGACGTGCCGGTCTGCCGGACCAGGCGGCTGCCTTCCGAGACCTCGTCCACGTTCTTCTGGATCAGCGCGCGGATCTCGCCCACCGATTCGGAGGCACGGGCCGCGAGGCTGCGAACCTCGGTGGCGACCACGGCAAAGCCCTTGCCCGCCTCGCCCGCCCGCGCCGCCTCGACACCGGCGTTCAGCGCCAGAAGGTTGGTCTGGAAGGCGATGTCCTCGATCAGGCTGACGATCTTGTCGATCTCCTCGGACGCCGTCTCGATGCGCGTCATCGCCGACATGGCTTCTTCCAGCCGCGCGCTGCTGTCGCGCGACAGATCGGTGCCGGACTTGGCCAGGCCATTCGCCTCGGTCACCCGCTGGCTGATCTGGCGGCCGCCCCCGGCCAGTTCGTCCAGCGCCGCGGCTGTCTCTTCCAGCGCGGCCGCCTGGGTTTCCACGCGGCGCGACAGATCCGAGGCCAGGCCGCCGACCTTGTGCGAGCCCGAGTTCAGGCGGCTTGCGATGGCGGCCAGGTCGGCCATCGCGGCCGAGAGGTTCTGCGCCGCCGCATTGAAGTCCTGCCGCAAGGCGTCATAGCTGCCCGGGAACACATCCTTGGAGATCCGATAGCCCAGATCGCGCCGGGACAGGGCCGACAGACCCATCCGCAACTGATCCACGACGACGGCCTGCTCCTCCTGCGCAATCCTCCGTTCGCTCTCGCCTTCCGCGGCGCGGGCCAGCCTGTCACGGAAATCCGCGACCGACCGCGCGATGCTGCCGATCTGATCGCTGCGGCCGACATGCGGCACCTCGGCGTCCAGACCGCCATCGGCGATCTGCATGATCGTTCCCTCCAGCTGCCCCAGCGGACGCAACATTCGGCGCGTGCCAAGCACGGCCACGACCGCCCCGATGGCCAGAAGGACCGAGACCAGGATCAGCGCCTCGCGCCGCATCTTTTCCGAGTGCCGGTCGATCGAGCTGCGCTCGATCGCAACGGCGAAGATGCCAACGGTCTCGCCCGCCGCGTCGAGAATCGGCTCATAGATCGCCAAATAGGGTTGCCCCAGGATCACCGCCTCGCCCCGGAAGGTCTCGCCCCGCAACATGGCGGCGTGAACCGGGTTCTCAGCACCAAGAAACGTGCCGACCCCGCGCGATCCATCAGGCCCGACGACTGTGGTGGACAGGCGGACGAACTCGCCCGCCGCCGCGTCCCATCCGAACAGCGTCGCCACCTCGCCCGCGATGCGACCGACTTCATCGATCAGATCGTGGGTGTCCGGCGCCGTCACCCCGGGCCAGGTCACGCGGGTGGGCACACCGTTGCTGGATTCGATCTCCAGCTCTGGGTAAGCATCCGAGAACTTGTCGAGCAGAAGACGGAGCGAAGCCATCTGGCGGTATTGTGCCGCCTCAGCCGCGGCCTGACGGGACTGATCCGACATCAACAGGAACAGAGCCGCCGCAAGGGCGGCCATCAGGGACACTGCCATCAGACAGATCGTTGTGCTGAGACTCAGCCTACCGAATCGATTCATTGGTGCGCTCCTTGCATGACCGGACGCGCAGGCTAGGGCACACAGATTAATCGAAGGTTTTGCGGGATCCGGAATCCGCCTGCCGCCCCGATCGCCGGACGCGTCACGTCGCGGGCAAGGATCGAGGCAGGACGTGACGCCCTTTGCCCGGTTGCGGATTCGGGCTATCGTCCCGCCCCATGGTCGAACGCGATTACCAGCGCGAGAAGGACCTCGCCCAGGTGGCCGAGCTTGCGCTGCGCGCATCCGGGATGGACAGCGTCGGCCTCTATGTCTTCGACGCGCGGATGCATCCGAAGACCGGCGTGATCCTGGGGATGCCCGACGCCTTCAGCCGCGCCTATGAAGTGACGGGCATGCGGATCGACCCGGTTCTGGATCACATGCGCCGCACCGGCGCGCCCTGTTCGACGGTGACCTGCCTCGGCGAACGCTGGACCGACAGCCAGCTTTACCGGCGCGTCTCGGGCCGGTTCGGGCTGACCGGCTTCGCCACGCTGCCGCTCTACCGGGCGGACGATCTGGCGGGCATCCTGTATCTGGGCGCGCAGACCGGGGACAATGCCCGGCGCCTGACGCCCGAGGGCCTTTGCGCCATGTCCCCCCATGCCACGCGGGCCTCGACCAAACTCCTCAGCCTTCCGAGGCGCGATCATCGCCTGAGCGGGCGGCAGAACGACATCGCCCGACTGGCCGCGCGGGGCCTGTCCAACGCCCAGATCGCAGAGGAACTGGGCACCGGCGAAGCGGCGGTGCGCAAGCACCTCAAGGCGCTAAACCGCGTCTTCGGAACCTCCAATCGCACGGCGATGGCCGCCGCATGGCGCGAAACCGCGTCCTGAGGCCCGAAAGGTACCCGTTCGGGGACTGATCCCGCACCGGTCAGCCGCCTTACTCTTCTGCCGAAGACCCGACAGAAGAGGAGACAGAAATGACAATCAAGGTCGCCGCCGTGCAGGCGGCCCCCGTCTGGATGGATGCCAGGGGCACCCTGGAAAAGACCATCGCCCTGATCGAGAACGCGGGCCGCAAGGACGTCAAGCTGATCGCCTTCGGCGAAGTCTGGCTGCCCGGCTATCCCTTCACGATCTGGCTGCAGCCGCCCATGGTCGCCATGGACATCGTGATGCGCCACCGGATGAACGCCATCACCGTGGACGGCCCCGAGATGACGGCGATCCGGGACGCCGCCCGGCGCGCCAACTGCTGGGTGATGCTGGGCTTCGCAGAACGCGACCGCGGCTCGATCTATTGCGCGCAGGCGCTGATTTCCGACCGGGGCGACCTGGCCATGACACGCCGCAAGCTGCGCCCCACGCACATGGAGCGCACCGTCTGGGGCGAAGGCCCCGTGACCGACATCAAGGTGGTCGACACCCCCTTCGGAAAGGTGGGGGGCCTGTGCTGCTGGGAAAACATCCAGCCGGTCAACCGGCAAGGGATGTATCAGCTGGGCGAGCAGATCCACGTGGCCTGCTGGCCGTCCTTCGGCATGTTCAAGGGGCACCGCCCGGCCTATGCCCTCTCGGCCGAGGCCAACATCAACGAAAGCCGGTCCTATGCGCTGCAGGGCGGGTGCTTCGTTCTGGCCGCGAACTCGATCATCACCGAGGACAGCATCGACGACATCTGCATGGGCAACGACCAACTGCGCGCGGTGGTGCATCCCGGCGGCGGGGCTGCGGCGGTGTTCGCACCCGACGGCTTCCGCCTGACCGACCCGATCGACGAACACACCGACGGGCTGGCCATCGCCGAGATCGACCTGATGATGATCGAGGGCGCAAAGGTCTTCGCGGACCCGGCGGGTCACTACTATCGCCCCGACGTGGCGCGGCACGTGCTGGAAGGCTTTGCCGGACCCCTGGCCGCCAACCCCGGGGCAGCGCCCGCACCGAAGGCCGCCGAAACCGGGATCGAAGCGGCGGAATAGATGCGCCCGTCGCGCCACCGGAACCCGATTTGCCCTTGATCCGCAGGACCATCCCGCGTAATGCACCCCCGGACAGAGTCGCCCCGGCGGCTCTGTTCGTCTTGGGCATGGTCCGTGCTTCCGGACCCGCGTTGCCCGAAGCGACCGATGACGACAAGCAACCTGATCTCTGGCGGGCGGCAGGACCGGACCCGGTGAAGACCCGAGAGCTCTGAGGTGCGATCAACTTCGTGGATCAACCACGAGCCACATAGGAGAAGCTGCGATGGACCTGATCGCACAGATCGAGGCGGAACAGATCGCCTCGCTGGGGAAGACGATCCCCGACTTCAAGGCCGGCGACACCGTGCGCGTCGGCTACAAGGTGACCGAAGGCACCCGCACCCGCGTGCAGAACTATGAAGGCGTCTGCATCAGCCGCCGCAACGGCAACGGCATCGCCGGGTCGTTCACGGTTCGCAAGATTTCCTTCGGCGAAGGCGTGGAACGCGTGTTCCCGCTCTACTCGACCAACATCGACTCGATCGAGGTCGTGCGTCGCGGCCGCGTCCGCCGCGCCAAGCTCTATTACCTGCGCTCGCGCCGCGGCAAGTCGGCCCGGATCGCGGAAGACAGCACCTACAAGCCCGTCTCGGGCACCGAAGCATAAGGATCGGTCAGATGAAAAAGGACATCCACCCGGATTACCACCTGATCGACGTCAAGATGACCGACGGCACGATCGTGCAGATGAAATCGACCTGGGGCAAGGAAGGCGACACCCTGTCGCTGGATATCGACCCCAGCGCGCACCCCGCCTGGACCGGCGGCTCGAGCCGCCTGATGGACACCGGCGGTCGCGTGTCGAAGTTCAAGAAGAAATACGAGGGCCTGGGGTTCTGAGGCCCTTTCGGCTCCGCCAGACTGCAAACGCCGCTCCGGAAGGGGCGGCGTTTTTCGTTGAGGGCGGCCGCGCCCGTCGGTCCTTGTCCCGATGCGGCCGCACGAATGTCGCGGCCGTTATAGAACGGGACACGGTAAAGAGTGTCTGCTCGCCATCATCGGCTTTCCAGGGACGAGGACCAAGATGCAAGCCACGGCAGCAGACCTGATCGACCTGTCCACCTATCCGATCTCGACCCCCGGCCCCGCGCTCGACGCGGTGCTGGAGGGGGTGCGAATGGCGCTGGCGGCGCGCGGCTGCGCGGTGCTGAAG
>SBFT01000249.1 GCA_006227805.1 Paracoccaceae bacterium | reverse complement strand
GCATTGGCGACGCCGGTCTTGGCGAGCTGGAACAGGTAACCGTTGACGTAGTCTTCTGCGATCTTCGTCTGCGCCTGCTTGAGCAGGGCGGAGCGTTCGGCGGCGTCGGTCGTCAGGTTCAGCCGGTCCATGATGGCGACGAAGTCGGCGTCGCCGTACTGGAAGTAGTAGTCCGGCCGGGCATAGATGCCGATGTCCATCGGTTCGGTGTGGCTGACGATCGTGAGATCGAAATCCTTGCCCTTGAAGACCTGTTCAAGCCACTGCGCCCATTCGAGGTTCGTGATCTCGGTCTCGATGCCCGCCTCGCGGAGTTGCGCCGCGATGATCTCCCCGCCGCGGCGCGCGTAGGTCGGCGGCGGCAGGGCGAGGCGCAGCTTGAGGTCGGTCACCCCGGCTTCCGCGAGCAGCGTCTTCGCCTTCTCCGCATCATGCGCGGACATCGCGGTGAGGTCGACGTAGTCCGGGTGGTGCGGCGCGAAATGCGTGCCGATCGGGGTGCCGTAGCCGAACATCGCGCCGTCGACGATTTCCTGCCGGTCGATCGCATGAACAATGGCCTGCCGCACCTTCACGTTCGACAGGGCCGGGGTGCGGTTGTTCATCGCGAGGATCGTCTCGCCCTCGGTCGAGCCGACGATGACGCGGAAGCGCGGGTCGGCCTCGAGCTGCGGCAGGGTTTCCGGCGCGGGGAAGTTCGGGAAGGCATCGACATCGCCGGCCATCATCGCCGCGAAGGCCGCCGTCGGGTCGGAGATGAACTTGAACGTCGCGCGCTTCAGCGCCGGTTTCTCGCCCCAGTAGGCGGGGTTTTCCGCCAGTTCGACGCGGTCGCCCTGGACCCAGTCGGCGAAGACGAAGGGGCCGGTTCCGACCGGAGCGGTGGCGGCGGTGTCGGCGGATTCCGGGGCGAGGATGACGGCATCGCCCCAGGCCATGTTGAAGGGGAAGTTGCCGTTCGGGGCCGAGAGCGTGACGCGAACGGTGAGCGGGTCCACGACCTCGACGGTCTCGATTCCTGCAAAGAGCGCCTTCTGGGCATTCGCGCTCGTCTCGGCGCGGGCGCGGTCGAGGCTGAACTTCACGTCCTCGGCGTCGAAGGTGGTGCCATCGTGGAAGGTGACGCCCTCGTTGAGGTGGAAGGTATAGACCTTGCCGTCACCCGTCACTTCCCAGCTTTTCGCAAGGGCGGGGCGGATCGAACCGTCGGGGCCGAAGCGGGTAAGGCCTTCGAAGACGTTGGCGTAGACGACCTCGTCGATCGCCGCGGCCGCGCCGGCCGTCGGGTCGAGGTTCGGCGGTTCGAGCACCATGCCGATTGTGATCGCATCGGGCGCGGCCTGGGCCGCCCCGGCGGCGAGCGCGGCCGCGGCAACCGCGAGCTTCATGCGGGTCAGCATTCCATCCCTCCCTGTTCCTTTGGGTCTTCTCCCGGGCAGATTGCGCCCGAAGGGCTCAGCAAAGCAACTCCCTCAAGACGAGCGCCATCACGCGGGCACTATCCATCATGTCGTCGATCCCGATCCATTCGTCGGGCTGGTGCGCGAGGTCGAGAATGCCCGGTCCGTAGGCGATGCAGTTCTTCAGCCGCCCGATCCGGTCGATGTGCTTCTGGTCGTAGGTGCCGGGCGAGACGACGTAGCCGGGCGGGGCGCCCAGCACGGCCTCGATCGCCGCGGCGGTGGTGCGCACGACGGGCGCGTCGCGATCGGTCATCGAGGGCTGCACCTCGAAGAGGTCGCGCACCTCGTAGGCGAAGCCGGGGCGGCGCGCCTTCACCGTCTCGAGCATCCGCGTCACCTCGCGCTTCACCTCGGCGATGTCCTCCTCGATCAGGAAGCGGCGGTCGATCACGATGCGGCAGCGGTCGGCGACGCAGGGCGCGGGCAGGCCGGTATCGCCTTCGGGCGGTTCCGCCGCGCCGCCGTGGATGGAATTGACGTTGAGCGTGGATTGCCGCGCGCCCTCTGGGATCACCTGCATCCCGGTCCGCTTGCCCGCGAGCAGCGGATAGAGCCAACGCTCCATCTCCTCGAGCACGGCGCCCATGTGCCGGATCGCGCTGTCGCCGAGGAAGGGCATGGAGCCATGCGCGATTCGGCCCTTCGTTTCGATCTCGGCCCACCAGACGCCGCGGTGGCCAAGGCAGATGCGATCCTTGTGCAAGGGTTCGGGGATGATGACGTGCTGGACGCGGGCAGGGTCGAAATACCCGCGTTCGGCCAGCCAGGCGACGCCGCCATAGCCGCCCGATTCCTCGTCGGCGGTGGCGGAGATCTCGATCGTGCCCGCGTGGTCGGGGCAGGCGGCCGCGAAGGCTTCGGCGGCGATCACGGCAGCGGCGATGCCGCCCTTCATGTCGCAGGCCCCGCGGCCGTAGATGCGGCCGCCCTCCACCTCGGCGCCGAAGGGGTCGCGCGTCCAGCCGTGTCCCACCTCCACCACGTCGTGGTGTCCGTTGAAATGCACGCAGTCCCCCGGGCGCGCGCCGCTTCGACGGGCGACGAGATTCCAGCGCGGATAGGCATCGCTGTCCCCCGGTGCGCCGGTGGCGCGGATCATCTCGCAGGCATAGCCCGAGTGTTCGAGCCGCGCCGCCAGCATCTCGCAGATCTCGCGGTACATCCGCCCGGGCGGGTTCAGCGTGGGAATGCGGATGAGGTCGCGGGCGAGCGCCACGAGGTCATCGCGGCGGGCGTCGATCTCGGCGAGAATGGCGGGGGTCCGGCTTTCCATGGCGCGGAGGCTAGGCGCGGTGGCGGGGCCGCGCAACGGGTCTTCGCCGCCGGGGCTGGCGCCGGGCGGCCAAAGCCCCCAGATTGTCGGGGAGCTGAGAGGGCATCATGCTGGCATTCGTGAAACTCGCGGGGTTCCTGTTCCTGGCGCTGACGGTGGTCTACCTGTCGGTCTCGGCCTATTCGCGTTCGGTCCGGCGCGAGCGGCTGGAAGACCGCTGGGATGCAGCGCCGCAGGGCGACGCGGCGGCGCGCGAGGCCTTCATCGCCGAAGGCATGCGCGCCTATGAACAGGGCCTCCGGCGGCGGCTCATCTGGCTCGTCTACATCCTTCCGACGCTGGCGGTCGCCGTCATCGTCTACGTCACCAATTTTTCCTGAGGTGCGCCGATGCGCTACGTGAAATGGTCGCTCATCCTGGCGCTGGTCGCCCTGGTCGCGGGGTTCCTGCACTACACCCTGCCCGGGCGCGACATCGTGCGGATCACCTCGACCGAGACGCGGCGGATCGACTTCGGCGAGAATTCGATCTTCTGGGGCGCGCCCGACGTGGGCACCGCCGCGGGCACCAGCCGGGACGTGCGGTTCATCAACGCGGTGCGGCCGAACGGCAAGGTCATCGTCTACCGCAACGAGGATACGGGCTGGGGCTGGCCGCCCTACTTCAAGCTCGACAGTTCCAACCTTCAGGCGGAGGCGGACGACGCGAAATCGACGCCGGAGTCGCCGAAATGGGTGGTCATCACGCATTACGGCTGGCGGAGCGAGTTCCTGACGATCTATCCCAACGCGGTCGGCCTGCGCCCGGCCGAGGGGCCGGAAGAACGGCTGATCCCCTGGCTGAACCTCGTGATCCTCGCGCTCATTGCGCTCCTGGCGTTCTGGGTCTGGCGCATGCTGGCGCAGTTCCACGAACGGGTGATCGAACCGGCGCTCTGGCGCATTGGCGACTGGCGGCGCGGGCTGGCGGAACGGTTCCGCCGCCGCTGAGCCTAGTGCCCCGCCTCCGTTTCCCACCAGTCCAGCAGGTCCTGCCCGCGCGGCGCGGAGATGCCGACAACCTGGAGCGCATAGAGATCGAGGCCAAGGACGGCGGCCAGCCGGTAGCCCTGCACGGCAGCTTCATGGGCGGGCCCGCCTTCAAGGAAGTGCCCCTCGATCGCCTGTGCCGCGGCGATGAGGGCAAAGATGATCTCGCCCGCCGGTGCCGCGGGCCATTGCTGGGCCAGAGCCATCGGCAACCCATGCCAGGACTGCGGCCCCTCAAGGAGCCGCTCAAGCGCCAACACGCCCATGTCCGCCGGGGCAGAGGACAAGCCCATCCGAAAAAATCCGTCCGTCGATTGCGAAAATGAAATGATTCCAATTCCCGGCGTGGGGGCCGGGCAAGCCCCACATTCGCCGTTTTTCCGCCACGCGCAAAGCACCTTTCGCGCCGTTTTTTAACGAAACATTAACCCTGATTGGCCGGTTCTGTCCCGTTGCCCGCACCGCTCTCCTTCGCTAGCCTCGCCGGGTCGGGCGAGGAGGCCCGCGCCGAGGGGGTCTTTGCCATGTCCGCGCCCGTGCCGCCGTCGTCGAACCGCCCGCGCAACGCGGGCACGGGCCTGCATGCCGACTGGTTCGAGGGGATCGCCGTGAACACCCCGGCGGCAGAGCGGCGCGCGGCGACGCTGACGACGCGGCGGACGGTGAAGAAGGCCTGGCAGGCGGCCTGGCTGGTCAACGCGATCCGCTGCATGGATCTCACGACGCTTGCGGGCGACGATACCGAAGACCGCGTGGCGCGGCTTTGCGCGAAGGCCCGCAACCCGCTCGCCGGGCATCTGCTCGGGTCGCTGGGGCTCGACGGGCTGACCGTCGGCGCGGTCTGCGTCTACCCGACGATGGTCGCGGCGGCGGCGCGGGCGCTGCGCGGCACCGGCATTCCGGTCGCCTCGGTCGCCACGGGCTTTCCCGCGGGGCTCATGCCGCTCGACCTGCGGCTTGCGGAAATCCGCTATGCCGTCGACCAGGGGGCGGAGGAGATCGACATCGTCATCACCCGCGCGCATGTGCTGGCGGGCGACTGGCAGGCGCTGTTCGACGAGGTCGCCGCGATGCGCGAGGCCTGCGGGGCGGCGCATCTGAAGGCGATCCTCGCAACCGGGGACCTGAAGACGCTGCGCAACGTCTACAAGGCCTCGATGGTGGCGATGCAGGCGGGGGCGGATTTCATCAAGACCTCGACCGGCAAGGAAGGCGTGAA
>SBFT01000158.1 GCA_006227805.1 Paracoccaceae bacterium | reverse complement strand
CCATAGAGAAGCACGCCCAGTTCGTCCTTGCCTTCGGTGATCTCGTTCTCGTCCAGGATGTGGTGTTTCTGCTGGATGATGCCCGATCCGAATGTCTCGTGCAGCGACAGGATCGCGTCGTCGCTGGGGTGATAGGCATAGTGGCAGGTGGGGCGATACTCGGGCGCGCCCGGATCGCCGACGGTGTAATAGTCGGAGATCGAGATCGCCTCGTTATGCGTCACCAGGAAGCCGTATTGCGGGCCCGGGGTGGGGCACCAGGTGTGGACCCGGGTGATGGCGCCCGGGCGTTCCATCCAGATCGCGGCCTGGCAGCCGGTGTCGTAACCGTGCGCGTTCTCGGGGAACCATCTCTCGTGCGTGCCCCAGCCCAGTTCGGCCGGCTGGAACCCTTCCGAGATGAAGCCCTCGACCGACCAGGTGTTCACGAAGGTGCCGATCTTCTTCGGCCGCGTCGATTTCTGGGTGTCGCGTTCGGCGATGTGGACGCCCTTGACGCCCAGGGACTGCATCAGCCTGGCCCAGCCTTCGCGGGTGGTCGGCATCGGGTCCATGCGCCCGGTGTCGCGGGCCAGGATCATCAGCGCCTCCTTCACGAACCAGGACACCATGCCGGGGTTGGCGCCGCAGCAACTGATGGCCGTGGTGCCGCCGGGATTGCGCGCCTTCTCGTCCCGCACCGCCTGGCGCAGCGCGTAGTTGGTGCGCCTGGCGTTGTCTTCCGTCTCGAAATAGAAGCCCGCCCAGGGTTCGACCACGGTGTCGATGTAGAGGACGCCCATCTCGCGGCAGAGCTTCATGATGTCCAGAGACGAGGTATCGACGCTGAGATTGACGCAGAAGCCCTTGCCCTGCTTGAAGAGACCGCCCAGAAGCTCGCGGTAGTTCTCGCGCGTGACCGCCTGTTCGATGTGGTGGATGCCGCGTTGCGCCAGGAAGGTGTGATCGGAGAGTTCCGGTTCGATCACGTAGACCTGTTTCGCGTCGTATTCGAAATGCCGTTCGATCAGCGGCAGGGTGCCGCGTCCGATCGAGCCGAAGCCGATGATCACGATGGGCCCGTCGATCTGGCCGTAATCGGGGTAGGTGGTCATGGCGGCACTCCTTCCGTGTTGATGGGGGTCAGTTAACACCCCTTGCGGCCAAGTCCAACCTGCCGGCTGCGGGCTTCAGCACCTGATCTTTTCCATGCCGGGATCGTAGAGCGGTTTCAGCGAGGCGCGCGCCGGGACGCGCTGTCCCGCGATCTCGATGCTCCAGGGGCCGGTTTCGACGATGTCCGGGGTCACGGGGCGGTCGAGTTCGACGAACCCGATGCCCACGGCACCGCCCAGCGAATGACCATAGCCGCCGACCTGGATGTATCCGACCTGTTCGGCGCCCAGCCGGATCAGTTCGTTGCCATACATCAGCGGCTCCGGGTCGCTCAGCAGGAATTGCAGCATCCGGGTCTTCGGCGTGCCTTCGGCCTTGATCGCGGCCAGCGCGTCGCGGCCGATGAAGCCGCCGGGCTTGTCGAGCTTCACCGCAAAGCCCAGACCCGCCGCGATCGGGTTGTCGGTATTGTCGACGTCGATCCCGAAATCGCGATAGGCCTTTTCCAGCCGCAGCGAATTCAGCGTCTGCATTCCCGCGTTGCGCAGGCCCAGGTCGCGGCCCGCGTCCATCAGCAGGTCATAGACCTGCACCGCCTGCGTCGCGGGGACATGCAGTTCCCAGCCCAGCTCGCCCACGAAGGTGACGCGCATGGCCAGCACGATCGCATAGCCCACGTCGATCTCGCGCGCGGTCATGTAGGGGAAGCCTTCGTTCGTCAGGTCCGCGCCGGACACCCGTTGCAGGATCTGGCGCGCTTTCGGCCCATGCAGGTTGATCTGGCAGCGCCCGGCGGTGATGTCGGTGATGATCGCGACCTCGCCCGGGGCGACGTGACGGCGCATCCGCATCTCGGTATGCCCGGCCGAGTTCTCGCCCACCACCACCAGGAAGCGGTCTGCGGCCAGCCGCGTCACGGTCAGGTCGGCCTCGAACCCGCCCGCCTCGTTCACCCAGGCGGTATAGACGACGCGGCCCACATCCACGTTCACCTCGTTGCACGAGAGCCGCGACAGCAGGGCCAGCGCGTCCGGGCCTTCGACCTGGAAGGCCGCCATCGAGGTCATGTCCATCAGGATCGCGTCCTGCCGAGCGGCGCGGTGTTCTGCCGCGTGCCAGTCGAACCAGCTTTGGCGGAACCAGCTGTAGCGGTCGATCCTCGCCTGTTCCGGAGTGGGCGCGAACCAGTCGGGCTGTTCCCAGCCGCTGCCTTCGGTGAAGAAGGCCCCCGCCGCCTTCAGCCGGTCATAGAGGACCGAGCGTTTGACATTGCGCGCGGTCTTGAAGCCCTCGTTGTGGAAATGCTGGCCGAACATCTTGCCCAGGAGTTCCGGCGTACGGTCGCGGCGGAAGGCAGGTGTCGCGAAGTCGCGCGAGAAGCGGTTGACGTTGATGCCGGTCACGTCGATCGGCGGCAGCCCGTCATGGATCCAGTGCGCCAGCACCATGCCGGTGCCCGCGCCGTTCAGGATGCCCAGCGAGTTCATGCCGCAGGCGACCCAGAGGTTGCGCATCTCGGGCGTGGGGCCGACCAGGGGTGCGAGGTCGGGGGTAAAGCTCTCGGGGCCGCAGAAGAGCTTCCGGACCCCGTGATCGGCCGCGTCGGGCACGCGGCTGAAGGCCTTCTCCAGGTCGGGGCCCACGCGGTCCCAGTCGGGGTCGATCTCGCCGAATTGCCAGTCGTCGGGGATGCCGTCCAGCTTCCAGGCGGCCGCGCCCGGCTCGAAGAGGCCCAGCATCAGCCCGCCCACTTCCTCGCGGTAATAGGTATAGGTCGAGGGGTCTTCCAGCACCGGCAGGTCGCGCGGCAGGCCGGGGATCGTGTCGGTGATCAGGTAGTAATGTTCGGCCGCCTGGAGCGGCAGGTTGATCCCGTGGCGCTGGCCCAGTTGCCGCGACCACATGCCGCCGCAGATGACCACGTTCTCGGCCGTGATGGTGTGTCCGTCGGCGGTGCGCACGCCGGTGGCGGTGCCGTTCCTCGACAGGATGTCCGTGACGCGCACGCCCTCGAAGATGCGCGCCCCGCTCATGCGCGCGCCGCGCGCCAGCGACATGGTCAGGTCGACCGGGTTGGCGCGGCCATCCTCGGGGATCAGGAAGGCCGCCCTGACGTCCGAGAGATCGCCGATGGGAAACAGCGCCTGCGCCTCGGCGGGCGAGATCTCGTGGCAATCGATGCCGAAGCGCCGCATGAAGGGGGCGACGCGGCGCATCTCGTGGACGCGCTCGTCATTGGTGGCGATCTGCAGGTAGCCGACCTGCCGGAAGCCGGTGGTCATGCCGGTTTCCTGTTCCAGCCGGGCATAGAGATCGCGGCCATGGGTGTAGATCGCGCATTCGGCTTCCGATTTCAGCAGGCCCGCCACGATCAGCCCCGCCGCGTGCCAGGTGGTGCCCGAGGTCACCTGGCCCTGTTCCAGGACGACGACGTCGCCGTGCCCCAGCTTGGTCAGGTGGTAGGCCGTGTTGATGCCGACCGATCCGCCGCCGATGATCACCGTGCGGGCGTGCTGGGGCAGGGTATCGGACATCGGCTTGATCCTTCGGCTGGAGCGGGGTCGATCCGGGTTAGCAAGGCGGCCGCGCGAAATCAATCGACTGAATGACCATTCAATGGGCGCGGCCGACGCGATTTGCGCCGATGCCCGCCGAAAGGGCTTGAGAGGGGACCTGAATCCGGGTTCACTTTCCCCTCGAACGGCCAGGAAAGGGGACGGGGATGAGCGGCGAGATTCTCTACAGCGAGGCGGCGATCGACTTTCTCGAGGAGCTTTGGGGCGACGGGTTCCTCTCGCCCGGCGGCAAGGACGAGGTGAACCGTGTCCTTCAGGGGATCGACCTGACGGGCCTGCGCGTGCTCGACATCGGGTCGGGCTCGGGCGCCTGCGCGATCCTGTTCGTGACCGAACACGGGGCCGCGCACGTGGTCGGGATCGACGTCGAGGACCCGGTCTGCGAGGCCGCGCGCGCCCGCGTGGCGGCGGCGGGCGTGTCCGACCGCGTGACCATAGAAAAGGTGGACCCCGGCCCCCTGCCGTTCCCGGATGCGAGCTTCGATCTGGTGTTCTCGAAGGACTCGATCGTCCATATCCCCGACAAGGCCGCGCTGGCCGCGGATGTGTTCCGGGTGCTCAGGCCCGGCGGGCGCTTCGCGGCGTCGGACTGGCTGATCTCGCATGACGGTGATCCCTCGCCCGAGATGGCCGCCTATATCGCCGCCGAGGACCTGAATTTCGCCATGTCCTCGCCCGCGACCTATGAGCGCGCCATGAAGGCGGCAGGTTTTCTGGACGTGGAACTCGTCAATCGCAATCCCTGGTATGCCGAAGTGGCGGCGGGGGAACTGGCCTGGCTGACGGGGGACAAGCGGGCCGATCTCGAAGCGCGCTATGGCGCCGATTTCGTCGCGGCGCAGATCAACACCTGGACGCGGCTTGTCGGCGTGCTGCGCTCGGGCGAGCATTGCCCTCATCATATCAAGGGACGCAAGCCCGCATGATCGAGGCGCTGCCGCCACAGGCGCTGGTGCTCGAGACGCGGCGCCTGCGGCTGCGGCCTTTCTCGTTGGCGGACGAGGACCTGGCGCGCGCGCTGCTCTGCGATCCCCGGGTCATGCGTTTCGTCACCGATCCGCTGACGCCCGGCGAAGTGGCAGATCATATGCCCAACGCCGTGCGACGCGGGGCGGGCGGGCGCATCGGTATCTGGGCGGTCGAGGAAAAGGCGACCGGGGCCAAGATCGCTGACGGCGTCCTGACCCCGATCCCGGTCGAGGACACGGAACCCGACTGGTCGCAGGTGATCCCCGAGGCCTATCCCGCTGACCGGATCGAGGTCGGCTACCTGCTCATCCCCTCGGCCTGGGGCAAGGGATACGCGACCGAAATCTGCGCACGCCTCCTGCGCTTCGCCTTCGAGATGACGGCGCTGGACGAGGTGGTGGCCTGCACCGATCTGGCGAACCACGCCTCGCAGAATGTGCTGCGCAAATGCGGGATGCGCGATTGCGGCACGGGCCGGGCCTATGCCGAGACGGTCGCCTGGTTCGAGATGACCGCCCCGGAATGGCGCGCCTATGCGTCGAACCAGTGACCGTCGGGATCGCCGGGATAGACGCCCAGCATCCGCCCATGGCTCTGGTATCCCATCAGGCGCCGGACGTGATCGGGATAGGTCTCGGCCTTCTCGCGCGGGACGGAAAGATACATGTTCTCCTCCTGCCGCAGCCAGCCCAGCGAATAGGTGGTGATGAGGCCGGTGCGCGGCTTGTCGGTATTGTTCCTGCCGCCCGCATGAACCGCGCTGCCCAGGTAGAACAGGACCGACCCGCGCGGCATCGCGGCCTGGGTTTCCTGGTCGGGCGTGATGTCGCTGATCGGGCGCAGGTCCTGCGACCCCGGCACGACGCGGGTTGCGCCGTTCTCGCGGGTGAAGTCCGTCAGCGCCCACATGGCCGAGATCTGGAATTCCACGCCGGGAATGCGGATCGGGTAGAAATCGTCGTCGCGGTGCAGGACCTGGTTGCCTTCGCCGGGCATGATCTCGATCGCGGTCGAGGACCCGATGCGATAGGTTTCGCAATGCCGCTTCAGCACGCGGTCGGCGACGCCCATGACCAGCGGATGCGCCAGGATGTCGGCGGCCGCTTCGCTGTGGGCCAGGATGCTGGCCAGGCGGCGGGTCTGGTAGCCGTTGAAGTCGTTGGTGAACTTCAGGCCCTGTTCGTCGAAGGGCCCGCGGAAATCCGCCAGCACCCGGTCCAGCAGGTCGGGCGGCGCCACGCTTTCGACGATGACCGCGCCATCCGCCAGAAGGGCGGCGGCCGCGCTGTCGGGATCGTTTTTCACTCTCTGGATATCAACCATTGTATTCCGCGGTCAGCCTCTCCAGCCCCGCCTCCATGATGTCG
Organism: Paracoccaceae bacterium; assembly: GCA_006227805.1. Taxonomy (GTDB): domain Bacteria; phylum Pseudomonadota; class Alphaproteobacteria; order Rhodobacterales; family Rhodobacteraceae; genus JAGYKE01. The sequence continues at coordinate 7,061 of SBFT01000158.1, read as the reverse complement.
AACATTTCGTCTATCTCGTCCTTGGTGATGATCAGCGGCGGCGAGAAGACCGCCATGTTGCCGTAGGGCCGCAGCATCAGGCCCATCTCCTCGCAGACCTCGTCGAGGCGCGCGCCGAACCGGGCGTGGGCCTTGTAGGTCTCGTTCGGCAGTTCCGGGCGGCATTCGAGGCAGCCCAGAAGCCCCATGCCGCGCGCATCGCCCACGATGTCGTAGGTCTCGCCCAGCTTTTTCAGGCGCGTCTGGAAATGGGGCGCGACGCGCCGGACATGGCCGAGGATGTCCTCGCGCTCCATGATCTCGATGTTCTTGAGGGCCGCCGCGCAACTGACCGGATGGCCCGAATAGGTATAGCCGTTGTAGAACACGGCCTCGCCCGCGGGCCCGGCCATGCGCTCCATCACCTCGTCCGAGATGATCAGCGCTCCGAGCGGCAGATAGCCCGAGGTCAGGCCCTTGGCGCAGGTGATCATGTCGGGCTTGATCCCGAAGACGTCCTGCGAGGCGAACCAGTGGCCCAGGCGGCCGAAGCCGGTCACGACCTCGTCCGAGATGTAGAGGATGTCGTGCTTGCGGCAGAGCTCCCATGTGCGCCTGTGATAGCCCTCGGGCGGCACGATCACGCCGCCGGAACACAGGATCGGTTCCGCGATGAAGGCGCCGATGTTCCCGGCCCCCAACTCGGCGATGGCGTTTTCCATGTCGGCCACCTTGGCGTCGCACCAGGCCTCGATGCTGGTGCCCGCCGGGCGGTGATAGGGGTTCACGTCGGGCAGGAAATGCACAAGCTCGCTGGCGTTGTCGAACTTGGTCTTGAAGCGTTCCTTGCCGGTCACGCTCGAGGCCAGGTAGGTCGAGCCGTGATAGCCCTTCTCGCGCGCCAGGATGATCTTCTTGTCCGGCCGGCCCAGACGGTTGTTCAGGAACTGCACGGCGCGCAGCGCGGTGTCGACGGCGGTCGATCCGCCGGTGGTGAAATGCACGTTGTTCAGGTCGCCCGGCGCGCGTTCGGCGATCTGGCGCGCCAGCAGGGCGGCGGGCTCGGAGGTCAGGGACCAGGGCGAGGCATAGGGCATGCGCATCGCCTGCTCGGCGATGGCCTGGGCCATCTCGGCCCGGCCATAGCCGATCTGGACGCACCACATGCCGCCGGGCCCGTCGATCAGCTTGCGGCCCTTGCTGTCCCAGACATGGATGCCCTCGGCGGTGTTGACGCGCATGTATTCGTCGCTGCGCCAGCCCTCCATGTCGGCCCATGGGTGCAGATGGTGATCGCGGTCATAGGCGGTCAGCTTGGCATCGCTGGGACGGGGCGTCTTTGCTATCCTGTTCATGGCGGGTCTTCCTTCCTGGTCAGTGCCGTGCGGGCGGCGTGGCGCGCGCGCGGTCGGGGCGGAAGAAGGCGGTCTTCAGGGGTGTCAGGCGCGCCATGCGGCGGTCCCAACGGCCTTCTTCCGCGGTGTAGATCTCGGCCCAGAGATTGCCGGGCACGCGATCGGCATAAGGTGTCGCGACATGGGCCAGCGCGATGTTGCGCTTGGCCGTGGGCGACCAGACGGCCGAGGTCACGTGACCGACCTCGCGCCGCCTGTTGTGATAGACCAGCGCGTCGCGGGCGGGCTTGAAGCCCTCCACGTCCACCTTCAGAAGGCGGCTGCGCGGGCTGCGTCGCTTCGCCAGCAAGGCGCGGCGGCCGTTGAAATGGCCCTTGTCGAAATCGACCAGCCAGTCCATCGACATCTCGAAGGGCGTCAGGCCGCGGTGCAGCCGTTCCGTGCCGTGGATCGGCTGGAAGTCGACGCCGGCGGTCACGAAGCCCGCCTCGATCCGGGCGATGTTCATCGCCTCGTAGCCGATGGCGCGCAGGCCCAGATGCGCGCCCGCCGCCCAGAGCCGGTCCCAGAGCGCGCCGGCCTGCGCCCAGGGCGTCCAGAGCTCATAGCCCAGATCGCCCGTGAACCCCGTGCGCGAGATCATCAGGTCGTCTTCCACCCGGCGCAGGTCGAAGGGCTTCTGGTCGGGCTGCCCGAGACCCGCGGCCTCAAGCACGGCGAAGGAGGTCGGGCCCTGCAGCGAGAGGCCCGCCACGGCGTGGCTTTCGTCCTCGATCGCCACGTCGAAGCCCCAGGCGGCGTCCTGCAGCCAGGCCAGCATCGGCTCCTGGCAGCACAGCCGCCAGTCATCGGCCCCAAGGTGGAACAGGGTGCCGTCGTCGATCAGGAAGCCTTCCTCGTCGCACCAGATCGTATAGCCGACGCGGCCTTCCCGGATCTTGCCGATATCCCGGCACATCATCCGGTTCAGCATCGCGTCGGCCTGCGGTCCGCGGATGCGATACTTGTGCATCGGCGAGACGTCGAACAGGGCCGCCTGGTTGCGCATGGCGAAATACTCGAACTCGACGCTGTCGAGGACCGAGGGCGCGGCATAGCCCGCCCAGCCATACCACCCGAGCTTGCGGCTCTGGGCCGTCAACCGGTCATGGACGGGGCCGGGGATCAGCGCCAGCCTGGGATCGTGGGTGATGCTCATGACGCGGCCTCCAGCGCGGCGCGGGCCGCGTTCAGGCCGGCAAGGCCCATCAGGTCGCCGCCCGGATGGGCCGAGGCGCCGCAGAGGAACAGGCCCTTCGGCCCCAGCGCATAGCGCCCGATGCCGTTGGCGGGACGCAGCGCCAGCAGCTGGTCCAGCGCCATTTCCGCATGGTGCCAATGCCCGCCGGGCACGCCGGTCTCTCCGGCGATGCGGTCGGGCGTGATGACCTCGGCCGCCGTCACGCGGGCGGGCAGGCCGGGGGCGACCTGCGCCAGCCGGTCCAGCGTGATCTTCAGCAGCCGGTCGCGCGCGGCGTCGCTCCAGCCGCCTTCCAGGTCATGGGGGGCGTATTGCACGATGGCCGAAAGATGCGCCTTCGGCTGGCCGTCGTCGGTCAGGCCGGGCATCACCGCCTCGATCACGGGCGCGTCCGACATCCGGCGGTATTTCGAGGGGTTGAAGGCCAGTTCCACCGCCTCGGTCGACGGTGCCAGAACCAGCCGCGCGCCCAGAAGATCGGCGGGCAGGCCCGGGATTTCGGGCGTGCCGTCCAGCGTCAGGTTGATCTTGGCCGCGGTGCCGCGGGCGCGGATGCCGCGCAGGCGGTTGGTGGCCTCGATGTCGAAATGCCGGTGACCGGCCAGCGCGCAGGCGACCTGCGCGCCGGGGCTGACGAGGACGGCCTTCGCGCCGATCGTCTCGCCCGTCTCGGTCTCGACCCCGGTGACGCGGTCGCCCTCGACCAGGATGCGGGCCACCTTCGCGCCGGTCTCGACCCGCGCGCCGGCGGCCCGGGCGACCCCGGCCACCGCATCGATCAACGCCCCCATGCCGCCCTTCGGCACCGACGCCGCGCCGCCATGGCCCATGCGGTAGATCAGGCTGAAGACCGTTCCGGGCGAGCGCGGCCCCGCGGCGGCCCCCCGCACCGCGTCCGCGGCCAGAAGACCGGCCAGCGGGCCGTCGACAAGCTCGTCCAGGATCAGGTCATGCGCATTCGACAGAAGCGCCTGCAGGAAGGCGCGCATCTCGGGCTTGCCCATCCCGCGCAGGCCCAGTCCGACGCGGCCAAGGCGGATCATCTGCCGCAGGCCCTGCATCGAGAGCGCGCCGCCATCGAGCCCGCCGGGCGGCGCGGCCTCGGCCAGGTGGCGCAACAGGGCGCCCCAGCGGGTCAGCCGTCCATGGAGCGTGGCGAAGGCTGCGGCCTGCGCGTGGGGCGTGCCGTCGGCCAGCGTGGCTCTCGCCCCCCGCACCACGACATGCGCCCCTTCGGGCGACAGCGACACGCTGGGCAGTTCGGTCATCGACAGGGGCCAGCGACCGCCCGCAAAGCCCAGGTCGCGCGCCACGCGCGGGCTGAGATTGTAGAGCAGATGCGCCATCCGCGCCGATCCGTCCGGGCCGGGCGCGGCCATGCCGCCCAGGGTCGGGGATTGTTCCAGCAGGCAGACGGACTTGCCCGCGCGCGCCAGCAGGGCCGCCGCGACCAGACCGTTCAGCCCGCCCCCGATCACGACATGCGTCACCCGTGTCATGCCGCATATCCTTTCATGCGGCCCGATCCGCCGGTGTCGCGCAGGATCGCGCGGGCGGCATTGGCCCCGGGCGCGCCCATCACGCCGCCGCCCGGATGCGCCGAGGACCCGCAGAGATAGAGGCCCTTCACGGGGCTGTCGTATTGCGACCAGCCCGGCACGGGGCGGTTGAAGAACAGCTGGTCGAAGGTCAGTTCGCCCTGGAAGATGTTGCCCTCGGTCAGTCCGACCTCGCGCTCGATGTCGAGGGGCGTGCGCACCTCGACATGCCGGATGCGGTCGCGGATGTCGGGGCAGGCGATCTCGATCCGGCCGATGACCTTGTCGGCCAGGGCGGCGCGCTTTTCGTCGGTCCAGTTCGCGCCGCTGCGGACGCCGTCGGCCTCGAGGTCATAGGGCGCGTATTGCACGAAGACCGTCATCATGTGGCCGCCCACGGGCGCCATGGTCGGGTCGATCTGGCTGGGGATCAGCATGTCGATGTAGGGCGCGTCCGACCAGCGCCCGGCCTTCCAGTCGTCATAGGCGCGCTCCAGCTCCCACAGGCTGGTCGAGACATGCATGTCGCCGCGCAGGAAGCTGGCATGAGGGGGTGCGGCGGGGAATTCGGGCATCCGGTCCAGCGCGATGTTCAGCTTGGCCGAGGAGCCGCGGATCTTGAAGCGACCGACCGCGCGGCGGAAATCCTCGGGCAGGTCGGAGGCATCCAGATGGGTCAGGAAGGTGCGCTTGACATCCATGTTGGACGCCACGACCGGGGCGCGGAACTCGCGTCCGTCCTCCAGCGCCACGCCGGTCACGCGGCCATCCCTGACCAGGAACCTGTCCAGCCCGGCGCCCGTCAGGATCGTGCCGCCCGCGGCCTCGAAGGCGCGCCCCATCGCGGCCGAGATGGCGCCCATGCCGCCGCGCGCGAAGCCCCAGGCGCCGATGCCGCCGTCGATATCGCCCATGTAGTGATGCAGGAGCACATAGGCCGTGCCCGGCGAATAGACGCCGAGCCCCGTGCCGATGATCCCCGAGCCCGCCAGATGCGCCTTGATCAGGTCGTTCTCGAAATGCTGGTCGAGGAAATCGCCGATGGACATGGTCCAGAAGCGCATCGTCTCGCCCAGTTCCTTGCGCCCGAGCCCATGGGCCTTGCGGACCAGGTAGGCCATCTCGCCCAGGTCGCGCGGCCGCAGCGAGGCCGGGTCGGGTGCGTCGCGCAGAAGGAAGGGACGGATGAAGCGGCATTGACGCAGCACCGCCTGCGAATAGCGCGCATAGGCATCCGCATCGCGCGGGCTGTGGCGCGCCATCTCGCGCCGCAGCGCGTCATGGTCGGAATAATAGGCGAAATAATCGCCATCCTTCGTGAAGGTCGCGCCGCCTTCGTAGGGGATGACCTGCAACCCATGGGCGGGCAGGTCCAGGTCGCGGACGATCTCGCGCCGCAGAAGCGAGCAGACATAGGAGCAGTTGGAATAGGTCCAGCCCGGGTGCAGCGACCGGCTGACGGCCGCGCCGCCGATCCAGTCGTTCTTCTCGACGATCAGGACCTTGCGGCCCGCCCGGGCCAGATACGCGCCCGCGGTCAGGCCGTTATGTCCGGCGCCCACGATGATCGCGTCATATGATGATGACAGAGCCAAGAATCTGCACTCCTTGCGATGACAAATACCCTGATATCCGGCTTTTGTAAACTTTATTTGAGCGCTCAATCAAACTTTTTCCCCTGACTTCCGGGGCGTCCTGTGGCATGGATGCGCCATCCGCACCTGTCGGGAGACGCAAGGGTGAGTCTGACCGCCAAGCCGCGCAAGGAACGCAAGGAAAACGCCGAGCGCAGGCGGCGCCAGCTTCTGGACGCGGCGCGCCGGTCCATCCTGCGCTACGGGCTTGCGCGCACCACGCTGGCGACCGTGGCCGAGGAGGCAGGCCTGTCGCAGGGGGTGGCGGTCTTCTACTTCAACTCGAAGGGTGGCCTCCTGATCGAGACGCTGCGCGATCTCTACCAGGGATATGAACGGCACTGGATGACGGCGCTGGAAGGTGCCGGCGCGGACCCCGTGGCACAGCTCGAGGCGGTCATCCGGGCGGATTTCGAGCCCGAGGCCTGCGGCCCGGAAACGCGGCCCCTGTGGTTCGCCTTCTGGGGCGAGCTGCACTTCCAGGCGCAATACGACGCCGTGGCCGAGGATTTCGACCTGCGGCGGCACGAGGCGCTGGTCGCGATCTGGCGCGCGCTTTTGCCCGAGGACGAACAGCACGAGGCCGACCAGTTCGCGGAATGGACCGAGACCCTGACCGATGGCTACTGGCAGCGCCTGCACCTGATGCCGGCCCATGCCGAACGCAAGGCGGCACGCGACGCGACGCTGCGCGCGCTGGCCCGCCTGCGCCCGGATATCCTGGCAAGCCTTGCGGGCTAGAGGCCCAGGCGGTCCAGAAGGCGCATCCGCAGGATTTCGGCCGAAACGCCGAGGCGGTGCAGCCCGTGCAGTGGCAGGGGGCGGAGCGGCGTCACCGGGTAATCCAGGTCCGCGGGCGCGGTTCCCCGCGCCCACCTGGCCAGTTCGCGCCCCATCGCCGTCGCCATCGCCACGCCGCGCCCGTTATAGCCCAGGCCCGCGGCAAGGCCCGGCGCCAGTTCGTGCAGATGCGGAAAGTGATCGGGTGTGATGGCCACGTTGCCGCCCCAGGCATGGGTCCACTCGACGCCGCGCAATTGCGGAAAGACCCGCAGCGATGCGGCGCGCAGCGCCTCCATCTGGGCCCGGGTCGAGGTGTCCCGGAAGGTGCCGCGCCCGCCCATGATGAAGCGTCCCCGCGCATCGACCCGGAAATAGAGAAGCAGGCGCGCCATGTCCGAGACCTGGTTGCGCTCGGGCAGGATCGTTCCGCGCAGGTTCTCGGACAGGGGCGCGGTCGCGACCTGGACCGAGCGCACCGGCACGACCGAACGCGCCAGCCCCCCGTGCAGCGGCCCGGAATAGCCATTGGTGC
>SBFT01000080.1 GCA_006227805.1 Paracoccaceae bacterium | reverse complement strand
ATATGACGGCCCGACGCCGCCCGCGAAGGTGGCGGAAGTGGCGGACAGGCTGTTCGCCATGGGCTGTTACGAGATCAGCCTGGGCGACACCCTGGGCAAGGGCCGCCCCGACACCGTGGCGCGGATGCTGATCGCGGTGAAGAACGCGGTGCCGGTAGGCCGTCTTGCGGGCCATTTCCACGACACGGGCGGCCGGGCCATCGCCAATATCGACGTGGCGCTGTCGCTGGGCCTGCGGGTCTTCGATGCGGCGGTGGGGGGTCTGGGCGGCTGTCCCTTCGCGCCGCGGGCCAGCGGGAATGTCGCCACCGAAGCCGTGGTCGAGCACCTGCACCGGCTGGGATACGAGACGGGCCTCGACCTCGAGGCGCTGCGTGCGGCGGCGGCGATGGCGCGGGCGATGCGGTCGGGCGAGGCTGCCGCGCATGTATGAGACGCTGAAGCTCGACATCGACGCGCGCGGCGTCGCGCGCCTGGCGCTGAACCGGCCCGACAAGCACAACGCGCTGTCCGCGCAGATGCTGGCGGACCTGACCGATGCGGCGGCGCGGCTGGGCGCGGATGACGCGGTGCGCGTGGTGGTGCTGACGGGCGAGGGACCCACTTTCTGCGCCGGCGGCGACCTGGGCTGGATGCGCGAACAGATGGCCGCCGATCCCGAGACCCGCGCGCGCGAGGCCGCGAAACTGGCCTGGATGCTGCAGGCGATGAACACGTTGCCCAAGCCCCTGATCGGGGCGCTGCAGGGCAATGCCTTCGGCGGCGGCGTCGGCATGGCCAGCATCTGCGACATCGCCATCGGGGCGGATCACCTGAAGATGGGCCTGACCGAGGTGCGGCTGGGCATCATCCCGGCCACGATCGGGCCCTACGTCGTGGCCCGCATGGGCGAGGGGCGCGCGCGGCGCGTCTTCATGAACGGGCGCCTCTTCGGTGCGGACGAGGCGGTGGACCTGGGCCTTCTGGCGCGCGCCGTGCCCGCCGACGCGCTGGCCGACGCGGTCGAGGCCGAGGTGGAACCCTACCTGTCCTGCGCGCCGGGCGCCGTGGCCGCCGCCAAGACCCTGGCGCGTGCCCTCGGGCCCCGGATCGACGAAGACACGATCGCCATGACCATCTCGGCCCTGAAGGCGCGCTGGGAAACGGAGGAAGCCGCCGAGGGAATCGGCGCCTTCTTCGAGCGGCGGACAGCGCGCTGGGCTGCTCAGAGAACGTAGAGGATCATCAGGATGCTGGGCGCCGAGAAGGCGAAGAGGATGCAGAAGCGCTGCGCCCAGGTGGCCGCCACCGCCATCGCGCCCTTGCGGTCATAGCCGCCGCCCATCGCCGAGGCGACCGCCATCGAGGCATAGCCGATGCGCTCGCGCTCGCGCTTCTCGTCCTCGATCCGGGCGACTGCGCGCAGGTAGGTCTGGCTGGGCGTGTATGCCGTCGCCTCGGCGGTGCCGAGGTCGAATTCGTGGCGGGTATCGTTCATGGGTGCTCACCTCTGGGATCTGTTGGCCACGTCGCCAGATAGAAGCCGCTTCGCCGCTTTCCACGCGGGCGCGGGCAAGATCGCGTGCCTGCGACAATCCGTCCCCTCGCCGCGGCGGGGGCGGGTCGCGACGGGGTGGCCCGTGCGGAAGGCGGGGTGATGCGGTCCGGGCGACCGGAGCGCCGCGCGGAACCTGCGCCGGAGCGGGTCCCGACCGTCGCCGAACGGTGCGGCGGACCTTGTGATCACAAGTCTCCGCTGCGGCGATAAGGCCCGCGCCGTCCGCCCGGTTCCCGTTGACCCTTCGCGCGCGCAGCGATACACCCGGACCCAGCCAGGTCACGTGTTGATCGAGCGTGCCTTTCGGGGTGCGTCAGAAGAAGGAGCCGCCTCGTGGATGAGATGCTGAGGGAATACCTGCCTATTCTGGTGTTCCTGGTCGTGGCCGTCGGCCTTGGCCTGGTTCTGATCCTGGCCGCCGTGGTGCTGGCCGTGCGCAATCCCGACCCCGAGAAGGTGTCGGCCTATGAATGCGGGTTCAACGCCTTCGACGACGCCCGGATGAAATTCGACGTGCGCTTCTATCTGGTGTCGATCCTGTTCATCATCTTCGATCTGGAAATCGCCTTCCTGTTCCCCTGGGCCGTGGGCTTCAAGGACATCAGCGATGTGGGCTTCTGGTCGATGATGGTGTTCCTCGGCGTGCTGACCGTGGGCTTTGCCTATGAATGGAAGAAGGGGGCGCTGGAATGGGAGTGATGACCGGAGCCAACACCGCGGGGCCCGACCGCGAGGTCGCCACGCAGGAACTGAACCGCGAACTGCAGGACAAGGGCTTCCTGCTCACCTCGACCGAGGACATCATCAACTGGGCGCGCACCGGGTCGCTGCACTGGATGACCTTCGGGCTTGCCTGCTGCGCGGTCGAAATGATGCATACCTCGATGCCGCGCTATGACCTCGAACGCTTCGGCACCGCGCCGCGCGCCTCTCCGCGCCAGTCGGACCTGATGATCGTGGCGGGGACGCTGACGAACAAGATGGCGCCGGCGCTGCGCAAGGTCTACGACCAGATGCCCGAGCCGCGCTACGTGATTTCCATGGGCTCCTGCGCGAATGGCGGGGGCTATTATCACTACAGCTATTCGGTGGTGCGCGGCTGCGACCGCATCGTGCCGGTGGATGTCTATGTTCCGGGCTGCCCGCCGACGGCCGAGGCGCTGCTCTACGGGATCCTGGCGTTGCAGCGCAAGATCCGCCGGACCGGCACGATCGTGCGCTGAGGGGGCAGGGGATGAGCAAGGCACTGAACGAACTGGGCGGCTATGTCGAGGCCAAGCGCCCCGATTGCGTCCTGGGCTGGAGCGTCGCGCATGGCGAGCTGACCGTCGACGTGGCGCTGTCGAACATCGTCGGACTGGTCCAGTTCCTGAAAGCCGACCATACCTGCCGGTTCTCGACGCTGGTCGACATCACCGGCGTCGATTACCCGGCGCGGGTCAAGCGGTTCGACGTGGTCTATCACCTGCTGTCGATGTATCAGAACCAGCGCATCCGCCTGCGCGTCGCCGCGCGCGAGGACGACATGGTGCCCTCGATCATCAGTGTCCACCCCTCGGCCAACTGGTTCGAGCGCGAGGTCTTCGACATGTTCGGGATCCTGTTCTCGGGCCATCCCGACCTGCGCCGCATCCTCACGGATTACGGGTTCCGCGGCTATCCGCTGCGCAAGGATTTCCCAACGACGGGATATACCGAAGTGCGCTATGACGAGGAACAGAAGCGCGTGGTCTACGAACCGGTCAGCCTGGTCCAGGAATACCGGCAGTTCGATTTCATGAGCCCCTGGGAAGGTGCCGAATACATCCTGCCCGGGGACGAGAAGCGGGAGACCAGGTGATGGACGCCGGCCCGATGTCCGACATGGACCTGGTGCGCGACCTCGCCGTTGCCTATTGCGAGGCGATCCACCATGCGCGCCCTGATGTCTTTGTCGACATGTGCCATGACCGGTTCATGATGACCGAGGTGACCGCCGGGGGAACGGTGAATTTCTGGGACAAGGACGGGTATCTTGCCCGTGTCGCAGGACGTCAGCCGTTTCCGGGAGCGCCGTCCTATGGCATCCTTTCCGTAGATGTCGCGGGGGGCGAGACCGCGCGCGTGCATCTTTGGGTCGATGTGCCGCCCCGCCGATACGAGGATCATCTGGGGTTCGTCCGCGTTGCCGGTGCGTGGCGGCTGATGACGAAAGTGTTCCGGACCATGGGCGGTCCGGTAACGGAGAACTGAGCGAATGATGGACGGGTCCAAAGGCTTCGAGGACGCCCTGTCGGGCGAACAGAAGATCCGCAACTTCAACATCAACTTCGGTCCGCAACACCCTGCGGCGCATGGGGTTCTCCGTCTGGTGCTGGAGCTGGACGGCGAGATCGTGGAACGCTGCGATCCGCATATCGGCCTCTTGCACCGCGGCACCGAGAAGCTGATGGAGAGCCGGACCTACCTGCAGAACCTGCCCTATTTCGACCGGCTGGACTACGTGGCGCCGATGAACCAGGAACATGCCTGGTGCCTGGCGATCGAGAAGCTGACCGGCGTGCAGGTGCCGCGCCGCGCCTCGCTGATCCGGGTGCTTTATTCGGAAATCGGGCGCGTGCTGAACCACCTGCTGAACGTGACCACGCAGGCCATGGACGTGGGCGCGCTGACGCCGCCGCTCTGGGGGTTCGAAGAACGCGAGAAGCTGATGATCTTCTACGAGCGCGCCTGCGGGGCGCGGCTCCACGCGGCCTATTTCCGCCCCGGCGGCGTGCACCAGGACCTGCCGCCGGCGCTGCTGGACGACATCGAGACCTGGGCCAGGGAATTCCCCGCGATCCTCGACGACATCGATGGCCTGCTGACCGAGAACCGCGTCTTCAAGCAGCGCAACTGCGACATCGGCGTCGTCACCGAGGACGACATCCTCGACTGGGGCTTCTCCGGCGTGATGGTCCGGGGGTCTGGCCTGGCCTGGGACCTGCGGCGCGCCCAGCCCTACGAATGCTATGACGAGTTCGACTTCCAGATTCCGGTCGGCAAGAACGGCGATTGCTTCGACCGCTATCTTTGCCGCATGGCCGAGATGCGCGAGAGCGTGAAGATCATCCTCCAGGCCATCGACAAGCTGCGCGCGCCCGAAGGTCAGGGCGATATCCTGGCGCGCGGCAAGATCATGCCGCCCAAGCGGGCCGAGATGAAGACCTCGATGGAGGCGCTGATCCATCACTTCAAGCTCTATACCGAAGGCTTCCACGTGCCCGAGGGCGAGGTCTATGCCGCGGTCGAGGCGCCGAAGGGCGAATTCGGCGTCTACCTGGTGGCGGACGGCACCAACAAGCCCGACAGCGCCAAGCTGCGCGCGCCGGGGTTCCTGCACCTGCAGGCGATGGATTACCTGGCCAAGGGGCATCAGCTGGCGGACGTGGCCGCCATCATCGGCACGATGGATGTCGTGTTCGGGGAGATCGAC
>SBFT01000148.1 GCA_006227805.1 Paracoccaceae bacterium | reverse complement strand
GGAGGAGGTCAGCACCATGTCCCGTGCCGATGCTTGTGATCCCCGTCACAACCCCCGCAGGACCCGCCGCCTATACATGGGGCCGGGCGGCGCTGCGGCGTCGCTCCGCGTCGACCCCGGCAGGAAGGAGCATGGCAGGCCCCGGCAATCGCAGGCGCGGATGCCCGGACGGACCCGCCGACCAGGACCATGCGACATGTGATCGTTCCCGGATCGCTTGCCCCGCCCGAGACGTCGGTCCGGCCCGATGACGTGGGCCGGTTGATCGCGACGGTCCACGTCGCGGCCGCGCGCAGCGACGCCACCGCCCTGCAGGACATCGACGTTCCCGACAGCCACCTGGTCGAGGTCGAGCTGGAGAACGGCGTGGTCCTGTGGCGCAGGCTCGACACGCTGGAGACCTGGTTGCCCCTGGGCCGCGCCGCGCGCGTCGACGGCGCGCTGGTTCTGCCCACGACGCTGAGCTTCGGCCCCCCGGGCCGCGCGGCGGGCGGCGTGCTGGTGCGCCTGTTCCGGTTCTTCGACACCTCGGGGCTGGCGGACGACGCGGCGCTGCTGGCGGCCCGGAAGATCGAGGACAAGCTGGTGCGGCCCGGCGCGCTGCTGCATTGCCCCTCGCTCTCGGACCCGGCCCCGGTGACGCACCCGATCCCGTCCGAGACGGACATCCTGATCCTGCTGCACGGGACGGGGTCCAGCACGCAGGGCAGTTTCGGCGATCTCGATCCCGACGCCGCCGCGTCGCCCGACTGGCGCAAGCTGCGCGACCGCTTCACCGGCCCCGATGGCGTCACGCATATCTACGGCTTCGACCACCGGACCCTGACCGCGGGCCCGGTCGAGAACGCGATCGAGTTTCTGCGACAGCTTCCCGAGCGCGCGCATCTGCATCTGCTCAGCCATTCGCGCGGCGGTCTGGTCGGCGAGGTGCTGGCGCGCGGCACGCGCGGCGACGGCGGCGCGGCCTTCGACGCCACCGATGTCCGCCTGCTGGGACTGGCCCGCAGGCACGACCCCGAGAGCCTGACGGCCGAGCGCGCCCATCTGGACGAGGTGAACCGCCTTCTGGCCGAGAAACAGCCCGTCATCCGGTCCTTCGTGCGCGTCGCCTGCCCCGCGCGCGGCACAATCCTGGCCTCGGAACGGCTCGACCTCTACCTCTCGGTGGTGGCCAACCTGATCCGGCTGGTTCCTGGCCCGCACCGTCCCTTCTTCGATGTCTTCCGGTCCTTCGTGCGCGCCGTGGTCGCCACGCGCACCGATCCGCGCGTCCTGCCCGGGCTCGAGGCGATGATGCCGGACGGGCCGCTGATCGCGATGCTGAACCGCACCGATATCGCGGTCACCGCGCCGCTTCTGGTGGTGGGCGGCGATATCCAGCCCAGCGGGCTTCTGCGCGCCATCGCCGTCATGGCCAGCGATCTCTTCTACCGCGAGGATCACGACATCGTGGTGAACACCGCCGCCATGCTGGGCGGCGCGCCGCGCGCCGTGGCCGGGACCGCGCGGCTGTTCCTCGACCGGGGCGGCGAGGTCACGCATTTCAGCTATTTCAGCAACCCGCGCCCGGTCGCGCGGATCATCGGCGCGCTGACCGGCAGCGACACCGGCAAGGACCTGCACCCGCTGCAACCCGACCGCGCCCCGCCCTGGGGGTCGGCCCCACGCGGAGAAGGCCGGGCGATCGGCGGCGACAGGCCTCTCGTCTTCGTCCTTCCCGGCATGATGGGCAGCCACCTGCGCAAGTCCGGCCGCCGCATCTGGATGGATCCCGTGGAACTGGCGCTGGGCGGTCTGGCCGAGATCGGCGCGGATGGCCGGGGGCGGCTGGCCGGGGGCGTCGGCCCCGCCGGGGCGCTCGAGGCCGGTTACGGCGGCCTCGCCGCCCATCTCGGCCGTCAGAACGACGTGACGGTCTTCGACTACGACTGGCGGAAATCGATGACCGAGGCCGCCGACCGCCTGGCCGAGGAGATCCGCGACGCCCTGCGCGCGACCGAAACCACCCGCCCGCCGATCCGGATCCTCGCCCATTCGACCGGCGGGCTGGTGGCGCGCAGCCTGATCGCGCGCCACCCCGACCTCTGGCGCGAGATCACCGAGGCACGCCCGGGCGGGCGGCTTGTGATGCTGGGCACGCCGAACCAGGGCTCGGCGGCGACCTGCGCGGCGCTTCTGGGACAGGACGCGATGATCCGCCAGCTGGCCGGCTTCGACCTGAAACACTCGCTGGCCGAGGTCATCGCCGCGATCATGCCCATGCCCGGTATCCTGGAACTCCTGCCCACGGGATCGGATTACGCGCAGTATCGCGCCTCGGCCTGGGCCGGGTTTCAGGCCGTGGCGCCGCCCGGCTGGTCGCCACCCCGGCAGGCCTGGCTGGATGCCGCACGCTCGATGCACGAGGACCTGCGCGCGGCGCTCGACCGAAACCCCGGCGATGTGGCCCACATGTTCTACATCGCGGGCAAGGCCGATGCGACGATCTCGGCCGTCGAGGTCGACGGAGGCCGCCTGAGGCTTCTGGCGACGACCCGGGGCGATGGACGCGTCACCTGGCGCGCGGGCCAGTTGCCCGGACTGCGCCGCTGGTTCGCGCCCGCGACCGCACATGGCGACCTGGTCCGCGACCCCTCGCTCTTTCCCGCGATCTCCGAGATCCTGGCGCATGGCGAGACGCGGCACCTGCCCGAGATCCCGCAGGACGGCCGGTCCGAGACCGAACGGGTCTTCGACCTGCCGCCTCCGCCGCTGATCTATCCGGGCCCGGACGAACTGGCGTCGCTGGCGATGGGCGGTCGGCCGCAGGTCCTGTCCGACCTGTCGCGGATCGCGCGGGACCGCGTCGAGGTCTGCGTCCGGCACGGCGATCTGCGCCACGAGACCGGCACGATCGCGGTCGGCCATTATGCCGAGGCCCCGCTTCTCAGCGCCGAGCGCGCGCTCGATGCGGCGCTGGACGGACGGCTTGGCCGGCACCGCGACCTGGGTCTCTATCCGGGCGCCCTGAACAGCGCCAGCGTCTTCTTCCGCGACCGCCCGGACATCGGGCCCGGCATCGGGCCGCAGGCCGCGCTGGTCGTGGGCCTGGGCGAATTCGGCAAGCTGTCGCGGCAGGCCCTGACGGGGACGCTGGCGCAGGCCATGCTGCGCTTTGCGCTGCGCTGGCGCGAACAGACCCGTCCGGACCCGGAAACCCCCTGCCACCTGACCACCCTTCTGATCGGCCAGCGCGACGGGCGGCTGAGCATCGCCGACAGTGTGCGCGCCAGTCTCGACGCGCTCGCGAATTGCAACGAACGCCTCGGCCCCGGCGAGGGCATCCGCAAGCTGACGCTCCTGGAGCTGTTCGAGGACAAGGCCGCCGAAGCGCAGGACGCGCTCGCGGAACTGGCCGCGCAGGACGACCTGCCGCCGCAGATCGTGGCGGC
The DNA here is from genome assembly GCA_006227805.1 of Paracoccaceae bacterium. GTDB lineage: Bacteria > Pseudomonadota > Alphaproteobacteria > Rhodobacterales > Rhodobacteraceae > JAGYKE01. The sequence goes on along the minus strand of SBFT01000148.1, from coordinate 1,573 downwards.
CGGACGGCTGGAGCAGGGGCGCGGCGGCCGCAGGCGCAACGGCCAGGCCGCGCCCGAGGACTGGGAACACCAGGTCGCCATCGCCGTGCCCGAGGACGCGCCGTCCCGGTTCCGGTTCGAGGCCCTGGGCGGCGGCGCCGCGGCCGAGCAGCGCGATGTCACCGTCGATCGCGCCCGCATCGACCGGCACCTTGCGCGCGGCACCGCCTCGCCCACGACCGATACCGAACTCGGGCAATTGCTGTTCGAATGGCTGATCCCGCATGACATGAAACCGGGCTTCAGCGACGGCAGGAACCTGACCTTGATCCTGGACGACGCCGCCGCCGGCTATCCCTGGGAGCTGATGCAGGACAACTGGATCCAGGCCAGGGAACCCGTGGCCGTGCGGGCCAACATGCTGCGCCAGTTGCGCCGGTCGCGCTATCCCGACCGGCCGCTTGTCGCGGCCTCGGCGCGCGTCCTTCTGGTGGGCGATCCGGTCAGCGACCTGCCCCCCCTGCCCGGGGCCGAACGCGAGGTGCGCGAGGTCGAGCGCCTGTTCCGCCAGGGCGGCTGGCCCGAGGGCGAGATCCATTGCTTCACCGGCGAGGCCGGGCGCAGGATGAGCACCGAATTGTCGCTGCGCGAGAACAGGGTCCTGCATTTCGCGGGCCATGGCGTGCGCGATCATGGGCCCGACCGGGTGACGGGGCTTGTCCTCGGCCCGGGCGACATCCTCCAGCCGGCCTATATCCGCAGCCTGCGCCGCATCCCGGAATTCGTGTTCCTGAACTGCTGCCATGTGGGCGGCATTGCCCGCCAGGGGGGCGACGCGCCCGACAGCGCGCGCACGGGCCGGGGCGACCTGGCCGCCAGCATGGCGGTCGAGTTCATCCGCTGCGGCACGGCGGCGGTGATCGCGGCGGGCTGGGAAATCGACGATGCCGCCGCAGCCGAGTTCTGCCAGCGGTTCTATGACGGCTTCCTGTCGGGCGCGCCCTTCGGCGAAGCGGTGCGCGCCGCGCGGCTGGCCACCTGGAAACGATACCCCGACCGCAACACCTGGGGCGCCTATCAATGCTATGGCGACACCCAGTTCCAGTTGCGCAAGGGCGTGGGCGGGCCCGGCCCGCGGCCGCCGCGCCGGGATTTCGTCACGCTCTCGCAGGCGCTGATCGCGCTCGAAGGGCTGACCGCCGAGGCCCGCGCGGCGCGCGGCCTGGCCGAGTTGCGCGCCGTCTTCGACCAGTTCGCCGACGTCACCCGGCGCCTCGATGGCCTGCCGGATTGGCGCGGCGATGCCCGGTTGCTGGAAGCCCTGGGCCAGGCCGCCGCCGAGCTGGGCGATTTTTCCCGCGCGATCGGCTTTTTCGAAGCCGCAGCGGGCTGCACGCCCGCGCGCCATTCCGCCGCGATGCTGTCCGATCTGCACGACCTGCGCATCGCGGTGGCCGATCCGTCCCGGCGCGGGCAGGCGATCCGCGCGATGATCGCGCATCTCGAGGCCGGGGCCGATCCGGCCGGACAGGGCCTGACGCCTGCGACACGGGCGCGGCTCGGCGATTGCCACCTGCGGCTGGCGGCGCATCTG
>SBFT01000061.1 GCA_006227805.1 Paracoccaceae bacterium | reverse complement strand
CCGCCGACGTGTTGCGCCCGCGCGGCGATCCGGCCGCGCAGCCCCGGCGCGCCGCGCCGCCCAGGCGGCGCAAGGGGCTCTTCACCCGGCTGATCGAGGAAGCCGTCGACGCGATCGAGGACATCTTCGACTGATCGCGCCCCTTCACAACCTTGTGCGGCGGCTGGGCAGACGCCACCCGGCGCGGCATATTGCGAGGAACCCGCGCTTTGGCCCATTCTTGGGAGGGACCCCGATCCATGCTTCGCCGCCGCCTCCTTGGCCTTGCCGCCGCCTGGCTTGTGTCGGCCGCACCCGCGCTGGCCGAAAGACCCTGGTTCGACACGAGCGGCGGTCTCGCCATTTCGGGCTATGACGTGGTGGCCTATTTCACCGAAGGCCAGCCGGTCAGGGGCCGGGCCGCCTATGCGGTGATGTGGAAGGGTGCGACCTGGCATTTCGCCAGCGCCGAGAACCGCACCCATTTCGAGATGAACCCGAGGGCCTATGCCCCGCAATATGGCGGCTATTGCGCCTATTCGGTGGCGCGCGGGACGGTCTCGCCGGCGGATCCGGAAGCCTGGCGCATCCACGAGAACCGTCTCTACCTGACCCACACGACCCAGGTGGGCCGCCTCTGGGCGCAGGACATTCCCGGCAACATCCTGAAGGCGAACGCGAACTGGCCGGGCGTCCTGAACAGGTGACGCAAGGGGGCTTCCTCATCACATCCTTGCGAGCGCGTCTTTTTCGCGCCCGGGCGGTGCCTATCTGACACATGTGATCGCAGAGCCGGAACCTCTGCGTTTCTATTCACTGTCCCTCGTTCCGTGACTGGCGCTCAAGGCTTCGGGTCTTGAGCGCTTTTTTCTTGCTCCGCCGCGGGCTAGGCTGGGGTCATGACACAGTATTCCGACGAGCTTCTGAAACATGTCCTGACCACGACCCGGGTGATCGCGGTGGTGGGCGTGTCGCTGAACCCGGTGCGGCCCAGCTATTACGTGGCGCGCTATCTGACGCTGAAAGGCTTCGACGTCATCCCCGTCAATCCCGGCCATGCGGGCGAGACGGTTTTCGGCAGGAAGGTGGTTGCGCGTCTGGCGGACATCGACAGGCCCGTCGACATGGTCGACATCTTCCGCCGCTCCGAAGCGGTGCCCCCGATCGTGGACGAGGCGATGGCGCATCTGAAGGGCCTGAAGACGATCTGGATGCAGATCGGCGTGGAACACCCCGAAGCGGCCGCGAAGGCCGAGGCGGCGGGCCTGACCGTGATCCAGGACCGCTGCCCCAAGATCGAGTATCAGCGCCTTTTCGGGGAATTGCGCATGGGCGGCTTCGCGACGGGCGTGATTTCGTCGAGGCTCTAGCGGCCTAGCGCGAGGCCTTCTCGGCGATGCCGGATGTGCCCTGGCGCCGCGCCAGTTCATCGAGCACGTCCGTCAGCGCCACATCGCGCGCGGCCAGCATGACCAGAAGGTGAAAAAGGACGTCCGCTGCTTCCGCCGTCAGGCGCGCGCGGTCGCCGCGCACCGCCTCGATGATCGCCTCGACCGCTTCCTCGCCGAATTTTTCGGCCGCCTTTTCAGGGCCTTGCGACAGCAGTTTCGCGGTCCAGCTGGTGTCCGGATCGGCCCCCTTGCGGGCCTCGATCGTGGCGAAGAGATCGTCGAGAACGCTCATTCCAGCCTCATCGGTATGCCTGCCGCGGCCATGTGCTCCTTGGCCTCGCGGATCGTGTAGGTGCCGAAATGGAAGATCGAGGCGGCAAGGACCGCGCTCGCATGGCCCTCTGTCACGCCCTCGACCAGGTGATCCAGCGTGCCGACGCCTCCGCTCGCGATGACGGGGATGTCGACCGCATCGGCGATGGCGCGGGTGAGGGGGATGTTGAAGCCCGCGCGCGTGCCGTCGCGGTCCATCGAGGTGAGAAGGATCTCGCCCGCGCCCTTCGCGGCGACGGTCCGCGCGAAGTCCACCGCGTCGATGCCGGTGGGGCGACGGCCGCCATGGGTGAAGATCTCCCACTTGCCGGGGCTGACCGTCTTGGCGTCGATGGCGCAGACGATGCACTGGCTGCCGAACTGGTCGGCGGCTTCGGCGATCACGTCGGGGTCGGCGACGGCGGCGGAATTGAAGCTGACCTTGTCCGCCCCCGCCAGCAGCAGGTCGCGCACGTCCTCGCGCGAGCGCACGCCGCCGCCCACGGTCAGCGGGATATAGCAGGCTTCCGCCGTGCGCCGGACGACGTCGTACATGGTGCCGCGATTCTCGTGCGTGGCGTGGATGTCGAGAAAGCACAACTCGTCCGCGCCCGCGGCGTCGTAGGCGCGCGCCGATTCCACCGGGTCGCCCGCGTCGACGAGGTCGACGAAGTTGACGCCCTTGACCACGCGGCCGTCGGCCACGTCCAGGCAGGGAATGATGCGCGTCTTCAGCATGGACAGCCTGATAGAGGGGATCGCGCGGGTTGGGAAGGGGGCGCAGCCTTCCCGCGCCCGTGGCCCGTTACCCCCGGCGTCGCCGCGCGCGGATCAGGTCGACGATCCCCAGACCCATAAGCGCCAGCAGACACAGCGCCGCGACCGGCAGCGTCGCGAGCATGAGCCAGCCCGCCACGAAGGCGGAGTAGAGCGTATCGCCCCAATCGTGCCCATCCACGATGCAGGGATTGGCGAAGCCTTCATGCAGGGTGCAACCGTGGCGCCGGGCGAAGGCGCTGGCCCAGGCGACGGCGGCGACCGGGATCAGGCAGATCGCGAGGATCGCAAGAAGGACGACATAGGGCCAGCGCCTGCCCATCAGGCGCGCAATGCCGCCAGCGCCTGCGTCAGGTCGATCGCCCCGTCATAGAGCGCCCGGCCCGAGATCGCGCCCGCGATCACGCCGGTATCGCGCAGGGCGATCAGGTCGCCGAGCGAGGACACGCCCCCCGACGCGATCACCGGAATGGACACGGCGCGGGCCAGCGCCTCGGTCGCCGGGATGTTGGGGCCCTGCATCGCACCGTCGCGGTTGATGTCGGTATAGATGATTGCCGCGACGCCCGCGTCCTCGAAGGATCGCGCAAGATCGGTGACCATGACGTCGGTCTCCTGCGCCCAGCCCTTCGTCGCCACGCGACCGTCGCGCGCGTCGATGCCCACCGCCACCTGTCCGGGGAAGGCGCGCGCGGCCTCGCGCACGAGGGCCGGGTTCTCGACCGCGACCGTCCCCAGGATCACGCGGGCGAGGCCCTTCTTCAGCCAGGCCTCGATCGTGGCCATGTCGCGGATGCCGCCACCCAACTGCGCGGGCAGGTGGGTCGCGGCCAGGATCGCCTCGACCGCGGCGGCGTTCACCGGCTGGCCCGCGAAGGCGCCGTTCAGATCGACGAGATGCAGCCAGTCGCAGCCCGCATCCGCGAAGGCGCGGGCCTGGGCGGCCGGGTCGTCGTTGAAGACGGTGGCCTTTTCCATCTCGCCGCGCAGCAGGCGGACGGCCTGTCCGTCCTTCAGGTCGATCGCCGGGTAGAGGATCATGGGTGCGTCCCTTGTTTCGCGGTCCCCCCTTGGCACGGGGACGCAGGGATTGCAACGCGACGCCAAGTCAGACTTGCCAGGAAGCGCGCCATGCACTCAGGATCCGCGCCAGAACGGGAGGAGACACCATGAAGACCACGATTCTCGCAGGCCTGACCACGCTGGCCCTGGCGCTGCCCGCCTTCGCCGACCCGGTTCTCGGCACCTGGAAGACCCAACCCGACGAAGGCAATTACGCCCATATCGAGATGGCGCCCTGCGGCGCCAAGATCTGCGGCAAGATCGCCCGCACCTTCAATTCCGGCGGCGAATACCAGTCCGAGAACCTGGGCAAGACCCTGGTCATCGACATGGTGGCCAAGGGCGACGGCAACTATGAAGGCCAGGTCTGGCGTCCGTCGAACGACCGGATCTACATCGGCAAGATGGGTCTGAAGGGCGACACGCTGGATCTGCGCGGCTGCGTGGCGGGCGGATTGATCTGTTCGAAGCAGACCTGGCAACGCGTGAACTGATCCCGGCGCCTCAGGGCCGCCAGGCGAGGAAATTGGCGATCAGCCGCAGGCCGGTTCGCTGGCTTTTCTCGGGGTGGAACTGGGTGCCGATCATCGTGCCGCGCCCGACGATCGCGGTGACGTCGCCGCCATAGTCCACATGGGCCAGCCGGTCCTCCGGGTGGCGCACCCGCATGTGATAGGAGTGGACGAAATAGGCGTGATCGCCGGTTGCAATCCCGTCGAGGACCGGGTGCGGATGGTCGATGACCAGGTCGTTCCAGCCCATGTGCGGCACCTTCAGGCCCGCCTCGCCGGGCGTGATCCTGACGACCTCGCCCGCGATCCAGTCGAGGCCGGCCGTGTCGCGGTATTCGCGGCTGAGGCTCGCCATCAGCTGCATGCCGACGCAGATGCCGAGGAAGGGCTTTGCCCTCGTCGTGCAGTGTTCCTCGATGACTTCCCACATGCCGTCAATAGCGGCGAGGCCGTCATGGCAGTCACGATAGGCGCCCACGCCGGGCAGAACGACGCGATCGGCAGCAGTTACTTGTTCAGGCTTTGTAACGAGATCGATTGAAGCAGAAACGCCCGCTGTCCTGGCCGCCCGCTCGAATGACTTCTGGGCCGACCGCAGGTTGCCTGAACCATAGTCGATGATTGCAACTTTCATCTGCTGCCTCAGCTGCCCTGGTGTTGCATCCGGTTCGCAAGGAACCGCCAGGCAGCTTCCTCGCTGTCGCCCGCGACAACATCGGCGACCTCCTGATAGCCGCGCCGGGCAAGCGCCTTGCGCCGCAAGTTGTTGCCTTCCAGACCGAGGTACACGTTAAGGAGCAAACCCAGCGACGTGCCCAAGCCATCGGGAAACCCTGCCAGATAACCGATGCCCGCCAATCCGGCTACGGCAATGACATACCCGGCAAGACCCCACCATAGCCGATGCCAGATCAGCCAGAAGAACGGGATCAGGAATGCAGGCCAGCTGAAGCCGTCCTTGACGAAGATAACCCCATCGGCA
>SBFT01000056.1 GCA_006227805.1 Paracoccaceae bacterium | reverse complement strand
CTGATCATGGAACTGATCAACAACATCGCCAAGGTGCACTCGGGCTTCTCGGTCTTCGCCGGTGTGGGTGAACGGACGCGCGAGGGCAACGACCTCTATCACGAGATGATCGAGTCGAACGTGATCAAGCCCGACAACCTGTCCGAAAGCCAGGTGGCGCTTGTCTACGGCCAGATGAACGAACCTCCCGGGGCACGTGCCCGCGTCGCCCTGACCGGCCTGACGCTGGCCGAACAGTTCCGCGACCAGTCGGGTACGGACGTTCTGTTCTTCGTCGACAACATCTTCCGCTTCACGCAAGCCGGTTCCGAAGTGTCGGCCCTTCTGGGCCGTATCCCCTCGGCCGTGGGCTACCAGCCGACGCTGGCCACCGACATGGGCGCGATGCAGGAGCGCATCACCTCGACCAAGGCGGGCTCGATCACCTCGATCCAGGCCGTGTACGTTCCCGCGGACGACCTGACGGACCCCGCGCCCGCGACCACCTTCGCGCACCTCGACGCGACCACCGTTCTGTCGCGCGCGATCTCGGAACTGGGGATCTATCCGGCGGTGGACCCGCTCGACAGCACCTCGCGCCTGCTGGACCCCGCCGTCATCGGCGAGGAGCATTACCAGGTGGCCCGCGACGTCCAGGGTATCCTGCAACGCTACAAGTCGCTTCAGGACATCATCGCCATCCTCGGCATGGACGAACTGAGCGAAGAGGACAAGCTGACCGTGGCGCGCGCCCGGAAGATCCAGCGCTTCCTGTCCCAGCCCTTCGACGTGGCGCAGGTCTTCACCGGCTCGCCCGGCGTGCAGGTGCCGCTCGAGGACACGATCAAGTCGTTCAAGGCGGTGGTGGCCGGTGAATACGATCACCTGCCCGAAGCGGCCTTCTACATGGTCGGCGGCATCGAGGAAGTGATCGCCAAGGCCCAGCGCATGGCCGCAGCCGCGGCATAAGGGGACAGCCCGATGGCAGACACGATGCAATTCGATCTGGTCTCCCCCGAGCGGCGCCTCGCCTCGCTCCGGGCGGCCTCGGTCCAGATCCCCGGCGCCGACGGCGACATGACGGCCATGCCGGATCATGCGCCGCTGATCACGACGCTGCGGCCCGGCATCCTGAAAGTGTCGGGGCCGGACGGGACGCAGGACTTCGCCGTGACCGGCGGCTTTGCGGAAATCTCGGCCCAGGGCATGTCCGTCCTGGCCGAGAAGGCGATGCCCGTGGCCGAAGTGACGGCGGCCGAAATGGACGCCCTGATGGCCCAGGCCAAGGCCGCCGCCGAAGGCGCGTCCGGCCCGGCCAGGGACAATGCCGACAAGCTGGTGGCCGATGTGGCCGCCCTGCGCGCGGCCGTCGGCGTCTGATCCCGACGATCCTGCAATACGATGGGGCGGCCCCTCCGGGGGCCGCTTTCGTTTTCGCCCACGTTTTGTCAAACTCCTCTGCTAAGGCGTGGAGAAAGGCAGAAGACCGGGCAGAATGAAGCGCATTTCCAGCCATGCGATCGGGATCGATCAGGGCGACCTGATGCTGTTCTCGGATTATGCGGATAACGGCCCCATGTGGACCGGCAGCGGCGCCCGGGAACGCGTGGCGCAGGTGGCCTTCGCGCAACCGTTCGGCGCACCCCCCGCCGTCCATCTGTCGATGAGCCTTCTGGACATGGCCACCGGCCCCTCGATCCGCGCCGACCTGAGCGCGCGCGAGATCACGCCGCAGGGCTTCCAGATCGTCTTCCGGACCTGGGACGACAGCCGCGTCGCCCGCATCCGTGCTGCCTGGATGGCGATCGGCCCGCTGCCCGATGACGAACGATGGGAGCTTTACTGAGCCCTCACGCCGGCGCGTAGAGCATCTCGTAGATGGGCGTCAGGGTATCGGCCTCGAACAGCGACGACACGCTGGTGCCGTTCCAGATGTTCAGGATGGCCTGCGCGAAGATCGGCGCGGTGGGCAGGACCCGGATGTTCGGGGCCGATTTCACCCCGGCGCTGGGCTGGATCGTGTCCGTGATGACCAGCGATTTCATGACCGAATTCGTCACGCGCTCGACCGCGGGGCCGCTCATCACGCCGTGGCTGATATAGGAATGGACTTCCTTCGCGCCGTTCTCGATCAGCACTTCCGCCGCCTTGCACAGGGTTCCGGCGGTGTCGCACATGTCGTCCACGATCAGGCAGGTCTTGCCGGTCACGTCACCGATCACCGTCATCTCGGCCACTTCGCCGGGCTTCTCGCGACGCTTGTCGACGATCGCCAGCGGCGCGCTGATCCGCTTGGCCAGTTCGCGCGCGCGCGCAACGCCGCCCACATCGGGCGAGACCACCATCAATTCGCCCATCCGGTCCTTGAACTGGGTCCGGATGTCCAGCGCGAAGATCGGCGAGGCATAGAGGTTGTCGACGGGAATGTCGAAGAAGCCCTGGATCTGGGCCGCGTGCAGGTCCATCGTCAGGACCCGCTCGATCCCGGCGCTGACCATCATGTTGGCGACCAGCTTCGCCGTGATCGGCGTGCGCGCCTTGGTGCGGCGATCCTGGCGGGCATAGCCGAAATAGGGGATCACGGCGGTGATCCGCGCGGCCGAAGACCGGCGCAGCGCGTCGCACATGATGACCAGTTCCATCAGGTTGTCGTTGGCGGGGTTCGAGGTCGACTGGATGATGAACATGTCCTCGCCGCGGACATTCTCGAAGACCTCGACGAAGATTTCGCCGTCGTTGAACCGCTCGACCCGCGCATCGACCAGCCCGGTATGCACGCCCCGGTGCATCGTCATCCGCCGCGCTATGGCCTGGGCCAGGGGGCGATTGGAGTTCCCGGCGATCAGCTTGGGTTCGTTGATCTGCGGCATGAGCGTCTTCCCGGATATGCATCGCCAAGTGTGACGGATTCGTGATGTTGACACCACCTATCACGCCCTTAGGGTCGCGCAAAGTTCCGCAGCCCCACAAAAAGCAGGCAAAATGATCCGGATCGCCCCCTTCTTCACCACCGTCTCTGCCTGCACCGGTCTTTCGGGCGCGCGGCCGGACGATCCCGACGCGCATCCGGGGAAACTGGACAGGTGAGGCCGATGAACCCGCACCCCGCACCTGGTCGGACGGGCCATGTCGACACGGGCCATATCCACACGGGCCGGATCGGCAGCGGCGCGCGCGACGTGCTGGCGATCCACTGCTCGCTGGCCCATTCCGGCGCCTGGAAGGGCCTTGCTGCCCGGATGCCCGGACTGACGCTGCATGTCTTCGATATGCCCAGCCATGGCCGCAGCGCCGACTGGGACCCGGCGCAGGGCGACTACCAGGACCTCGGCACGGCGGCCGCGCATCGCCTTCTGGACCGCAAGATGGACATCATCGGGCATTCCTTCGGCGCCACGGTCGCGCTGCGCGTCGCGGCCGAGCGTCCCGGGATGGTGCGCAGCCTGACCCTGGTCGAGCCTGTCTTCTTCGCGGCTGCCATCGCGGACGCGCCCGGACTGGTCGCGGATCACGACGCCCGCGCGCGGCCCTTCTTCGAGGCGCTCGATGCCGGAGATGCCGAAACCGCGGCCCGGCTCTTCAACCGGATGTGGAGCCCGGACGCCCGCTGGGACGACCTTCCGGGCTCCGCGCGCGCCGCCATGACCCGCGCCATCCATGTCGTGCCCGCCAGCGCGCCCGCGATCTATGACGACCGCGCAGGCCTCCTGAAGCCGGGCGTGCTCGCGCGCATCACGGCGCCCGTGCTCCTGCTGCGCGGGTCCGAGACCGACCCCGTCATGGCCGCGATCAACGACGCGCTTGCCCGCCGCCTGCCCGATGCGGTCAGCCTCGAGGTTCCGGGCGCGGGCCACATGCTGCCGATCTCGCATCCCGATCTCATGGCTGCGGCGCTGCGCGATCTCTTCGCACGCAGCTGATCGCTTCCTCTCGCCCCAAATATCCCGGGGGGCCGCCGTCAGGCGGCGGGGGCAGCGCCCCCTCGCGCTCTCAGATCAGCGACAGGAACCGGTCCACCCGCTCCGCGCCCAGCGACCAGTCGCAGACCAGCCGCGCGGCGATCATCTCGTCCGGGTCGTCGCCCTCGAGGCTGCCTTCCCAGATGTAGTATTTGGCGCCCGCCTCGTGCAGGCTCCGGTGGGCGGCGCGCGGGAAGGCGGCGAAGATCATGTTGGCCTGCGGATCATGCAGGAAGCGCGCGCCCTTGCCGCGCAAACCTTCGGCGAGGCGCGCGCAGGTGTCGTTCGCCGCGCGGGCCATGTCCAGCCACAGGTCCTCGCGCAGATAGCCCGCCATCTGGGCCGAGAGAAACCGGTGCTTCGAGAACAGATGCGCGCCCCGCTTGCGACGCAACTCGAACTCCCAGGCGCGGGCGGGATCGAAGAAGATCACCGCCTCGACACCCATGCAGCCGTTCTTGGTGCCGCCGAAACTGACGGCGTCCACACCCGCCTTCCAGGTCATCGCGGCGGGCGCGCAGTTCTGCGCCACCAGCGCATTGGCAAAGCGCGCGCCATCCAGATGCACGGGCAGCCTGTAGCGCTTAGCGACGGCGCAGAGGGCCTCGATCTCGGCCACCGAATAGACCGATCCGCGCTCGGTCACGTTGGTGATCGACACCGCCCCCCGCTGGGGCCCGTGCACGCCGCGGGTTTCCTCCTTCAGGATCGTCCGCTCCAGCGCCTCCGGGGTCATCCTGTCGCCGCCCGGCACCAGCGTCAGCTTGGCCCCGCCCGAGAAGAACTCGGGCGCATTGCATTCGTCCTCGTGGATATGCGCGACGGGCGAACAGAAGACCGTCTGCCAGGGCTGCGTCAGCGTTGCCAGAGCCAGCGAATTCGCCGCCGTTCCGGTCGCCACAAGATAGACCGCGGCCTCGGGCGCCTCGAAGATCCCGCGGATGCGGTTGCGGACCTCCTCCATCAGGGGATCGGCGCCATAGGGCATCGCGAAGCCCTCGTTGGCCTCTGCCAGGACGTCCATGATCCGCGGATGGACAGGGCCCGTGTTGTCGGAGGCGAGATACATCAGAGCGGCTCCTCGATGAT
>SBFT01000247.1 GCA_006227805.1 Paracoccaceae bacterium | reverse complement strand
AGAATGCGGTATCGCCCCGCAAGGGGGTCCGGCGGGCGAGCTCGGCGCGGGCGGCCTCGAACAGCCGCTCCTGCGCGGCCGGGTCGCCCTCGGGTTCCCGGCTGCGCAGGCCGCTTGCCAGCCAGACCTGCGCACCCAGCCCCCGCTCGAGCGCGGCCATCAGGTTGCGCGCCATCTTCCGGTCGCCCGAGGGTGTCGGGTGGTCGGGCGCCTTCAGCGGCGCATGGAAGGCGACGCGCATCACACCCGCCCCCCGGTCAGCGCGCCCAGCCTGCGCGACAGAACCGCGATGCCGGGGTCCATGGTGAAATCCGCGTGCAGCCGCGCGAAGGCGGCCTCGGCGCGGCGGGCGGCCTCGTCGGGGTCGGCGGCGATGGCGGCAATGGCCGAGGCCAGGGCCTGGGGGTCGTCGCCGCTCAGCCAGCCATGCACGCCGTCCTCGATGAATTCGGGGATGGCCGAGACCGGGGTCGACAGGATCGGCAGCTTCTGCGAGGCCGCCTCCATCAGCACGTTGGGCAGGCCGTCGCGGTCGCCGTCCTGCGCGATGCGGGCGGGAAGCACGAAGAGGTCCGAGGCGCGCATCGCCTCGATCACCTCGGGCTGGGCCAGCGCGCCGCGCCAGGCGATCCGTCCGGCGATTCCGGCCGCCTGCGCCTGCGCCGCAAGGGCGCCCTTCAGCGCGCCCCCGCCGACATGGGTCCAGTGCCAGTCGAGGCTGTCGGGCAGAAGCGCCAGCGCCGCGATCAGCCGGTCGAAGCCCTTCTTCTCGACCAGTCGCCCCACCGACAGCATCCGGAAGACCGGACCGCGCTCGCGCAAGGGCGGCGCGGGAAAGCGGGACAGGTCCAGCCCGTGATAGACCAGCTCGACCGGCGCGCCGCGCGACAACGTGCCCAGATGCGCCGCGCCCAGGGCGGTGCAGGTCACGCCGAAGGCCGCGCCCGCGCGTGCGGGGTCCAGCTTGTCCGACAGGTCCCAGTCTGGACTGGTCCAGATGTCCTTTGCATGGGCCGAGAAGCCCCAGGGCAGCCCGCGCATCACCGCCGCGTAGCGCGCGACCGAGGCGGGCGTGTGCAGGAAATGCGCATAGAGCGCCCGCGTGGCCTGCGGCGCTTCGTGCGCCATCACGCAGGCCTGCCCGAAGCGGCGGACCCGGTTGCGGCTGGGATCGCGGCGCAGATCGGCCAGCCAGAGGCGCAGCGACCGGCCGAAGCCCGGAAGGCGCAGCGCGCGCCAGAGCCCGCGCAGCACGCGGCCCGGTTCCTGGTGCAGGTATTCCGGCAGGTAGCGCACCCGCGCCCCCAGCCGGTCATGAAGGGGATGGCGGCGCGTGTCGGTCGGGTGGCGCAGGGACCAGATGTCGAAGCGATGCCCCGCCTCTTCCAGCGCGACCAGTTCCTGCGCGATGAAGGTTTCCGACAGGCGCGGCCAGCCCTTCACCACGACCGCCAGCGGAGGCGCATCCTCGCTGCGCTGGGATGCGGTCATTCCGCCGCGCAGCTTTGCCGTCCGGCAAGCAGGATCCGCACGCGCCGGTTCACGAAGTCCAGCCCGTCCAGCAACCCGTCGACGAAGGCCTCCGAGGGCAGCGGTTGCTCGGGCAGGCCCCGGATCGCGGCGATCATCGACTGTGGTGTCATACCGTCGCGCGTCTCGTCCAGCATCCGGACGAGGCCCAGTTCCTCCGCGCGCGAGGCGCGGATCCATTGTTCCAGACGCGGCACCGTGCGCGGCACGATCACCGCGCGCTTGTCGAAGGACAGGACCTCGCAGAAGGTGTTGTAGCCGCCCATGCAGATCACGCCCTGCGCGCCCGCGAACAGGGTTTCCATCTCGGATTCGAAGCCCACGGTGCTGACCCGGCCCTTCAGCCGCGCCACGCGGGCCTCGAAATGGGCCCGGCGTTCCCCCGACAGGAAAGGACCGTAGACCAGCTTGGCGGCGGGCTTCAGGTCGGGATCGGCCTCGTAGGCGGCCAGCACCAGGTCGACCATCGCCTGCCCGTCGCCGCCGCCGCCGGGCGTGACCAGGATGTAGGGCTCGGAGGGCGGCACGCCCCCCGAGGTGGCCGACCGGCGCAGGTAGCCCGTCCAGTAGATCCGCCGCCGCACCTCGGGCGACAGGTCCAGACCGCGCGTCGGATCGTAGATCGACCGCAGGCCATAGACCCAGATTTCATCGAAGAAGCGCTCGGTGGCCTCGATGGCACCCTTGCGCGCCCATTCGGCCGCCAGCACCTCGGGCTCGTCCAGGACGTCGCGCAGGCCCAGCACGATCCGGGTGCGACCCCTCGCCGCCAGGTCCTCGAGCGCGGGCAGCAACTCGCCCCGGAAGCCGGTCGGTTCCTTGTCGACGATCAGGATGTCGGGTTCGTATTGCTGGATGGCCGAGCGGATCAGCCCCGAGCGCAGTTGGGTCGTCGTCTCGATATCCATGCCCAGCGTTGTCGAGACATAGGACCCGTCGCTGCGCTTGGTGACGCCGGGCAGCCGGATATGGTCGACCCGGCGCGGAAAGGTGAAGCGTCCCGCAACGGGCGAGCCCGTCAGGATCAGTGCCGAGCAATCGGGATCGGCCTGGGTGATCGCCGTCGCCAGCGCGCGCGACCGCCGCAGGTGACCCAGCCCGAACGTGTCGTGGCTGTAGAGCATGATGCGCCTGGCCTGGGCCGCGGTCGGTGTCTTCGGGGTCGGCTGCGCCATCTTCGGCCTTTCGCTTCGCCTCCCGGGCGAGGACACGGGAAGCGTCGCCGCACCCGATGTGCCAAGGATTCCCAGAACACATACAGCAGCGTTGCGGGTTTTCCCAAGCCCCAGAACGTTACTTCGCCGAATTCCGGTGAATTTCCGTGCGCGGGCGCAACAATCCGGCGCCTCGGGCAGATGTCGCACGAGGCGCGCGCCGACCGCGCCGTATCGGGTCTCCGTCGCGCGCCGTCCCGACAATGTTGCTTTGCCACCGCGCGCCGGCTGGTTTAGGTTGGCCGACACCTCGGGACGGCAGGGACAGGGACGGATGGCGGCGATCTGGTGGATGATGCGGGTGGCCTGGCTTGCGCTTGCGCTGAGCCTCGGGGCGGGGCCGCTCCAGGCGCAGGGCCTGCCCGGTCTTTCCCAGACCGGGACGCAGACCCCGCCCCAGACCGCGATCCAGGCTTCGGGGGCCGATCCGCTGGCCGAAACGCTGCGCCGCGCGGCCGAGGCGGGAGTGCCGGTGATCGTAGTCGATGCGGCGGGCAAGGTCGTCGCGTCCACCGATCCCGGCGTCACCGGGCCCGCCATCAAGACGGGCAAGTCATCCGACGCGATGATGGGCGATTCCGTCCTGATGAAGATGCAGGACCAGGCCGCGACCTTCCGCGCCACCCTGCGCGAACGCCTGGACGCGCTGCCCAATTCCATCAACGAGGTCGCCTTCATCCTGCGCGCGACCAGCCCCGATGGCCGGATCCAGACCTATGTCGAGGCGGTCGTCTTCACGATCCTGCTGTTCATCCTGGGCCGCATCGCCGCGAGCCAGATCTACGGCAAGCGGATCGTGCGCGTCTATGTCGTCTCAAGGATCAGGCAGGCGCCCCAGGGCTATTCCGAGAAGATGCCCTTCCTGGTCTTCCGTTTCGTCATGGGCGTGATCGGAACACTGTTCGCGATGCTGGTGGCCTATGTGGTGGGCTACCTGATCTTCGGCCCGGTCGATGACCTGTCGCTGCAACTGACCATCGCCGCGCTCTATACCGGCTACTTCTTCTGGTCGGTTCTCGCCGATCTCTGGCGGATGATCCTGTCGCCCTTCCTGTCGCAATACCGCATTCCGCGCTTCTCGGACGCCGACGCGAAAAAGCTCTATCGCTGGGCGATCTATGTCGCGCTCTTCGATTTCGCGGTGGTCGGCTTCGCCACCTGGCTGAGCGACTTCGGACTGAACTACAACCTCTATGCCGTGGTCTATGGCGTGCTGGCGCTGGTGGGGATGCTGGCCAACGTGGCGCTGATCCTGTTCAACCGCCGCGCCATCACCGGCGCGATCCTCAACGGGCGCGAGCCGGGCGCGGTCAGCTGGATCGTCCGGACGCTCTCGGTCGTCTGGGCGCCCGCGGTCATCGCCTATGTCATCTTCGGCTGGCTGGAACTGGCCTTCGACCTGGTCCTCGAGCAGCCCACCTCGATCCCGCTGATCGCGGGCGCCTACGGTGTCTTCCTGTCGATCATCGTGGTCTACGGCCTGATCAACTTCGTCATCGAACGCGCCTTCCAGCGCAGCCGTGCCCTGAGCGCCCTGCGCCAGGCCAGCGAGACCGGATCCCGGGACGGGGATACCGGACCGGCCGCCCCCCCGGTGGCGCGGACGCTCTCGACCTTCGAGGAACTGGCCCGCCGCGTGGCGGGGATCCTGGCCTTCGTCGCGGGCGCCTACGCGATGCTGCGGATCTGGGACAGCGAGAACATGCTGCTTCAGGAAAGCATGGTCGACCGGGCGCTCGACGTCGTGGTGATCGTGTTCATCGGCTACATCGTCTATCACGCCTTCCGCATCTGGATCGACAGCAAGATCGCCGAGGAAACCGGCGACCAGCCCGAGACCGAACTGGGGGACGAGGGCGGCGTCTCGAGCGCGTCGCGGCTCGCGACTCTCTTGCCGCTCTTCCGCAACTTCATCCTGATCATCGTGGTGGTCTCGATCGGCCTGATGGCGCTGCTCGAACTCGGCATCAATGTCAGCCCGCTCTTCGCCGGCGCCGGTGTCGTGGGCCTGGCCGTGGGTTTCGGGGCGCAGACCCTGGTGCGCGACATCTTCTCGGGCGCGTTCTTCCTGATCGACGACGCTTTCCGCAAGGGCGAATACATCGACATCGGCAGCGTGAAAGGAACCGTCGAGAAGATCAGCGTTCGGTCCTTCCAGCTGCGCCACCACCTGGGCGCGCTGCACACGATCCCCTTCGGCGACATCCAGGTCCTGACCAATTACTCGCGCGACTGGGTCATCATGAAACTGCCCCTGCGCGTGACCTACGACACCGATGTCGAGAAGGTGCGCAAGCTGATCAAGAAACTGGGCCAGGACTTGCTGAGCGATCCGGTGATCGGCAAGACCTTCATCCAGCCCCTGAAATCGCAGGGCGTGATCGAGATGCAGGACAGCGCCATGATCATCCGCGTCAAGTTCATGACCAAGCCCGGGGATCAATGGCTGGTGCGCAAGAAGGTTTTCGAGGAGATCCGCGAACTCTTCGAGCGGGAAGGCATCAAGTTCGCCCATCGCGAGGTGACGGTGCGCATCGCCGACGAGAAGGCGAAGGACCTCACCCCCGAACAGCGCGAGAAGGTGACCGGCGCGGTCCAGGCTGCCCTCGACGACGGCGCCTTCGACAACATGCCCATGGGCGGCGACGACCGGTAACGACAAAGGGGGCTCTGCCCCCTCGCGCCGTACGGCGCTCACCCCCGGGATATTTCCGGCGAGAGGAAGAGCACGGGAAGAAGGTCGCGTGCTCTTCCTCTCGCTTCAAGTATCCCGGGGGTCTGGGGGCAGAGCCCCCAGCCGCCCGCTCAGTTCTCGTAAGGATCGAGGCTGTCGCGCAAGCCATCGCCCAGGAAGTTGAAGGCCAGCACCACAACGATGATCGGCAGCATCGGGATCGCCGTCCAGGGATAGATCTCGATCGAGGCGAGGTTCTGCGCGTCGTTGAGCATCACCCCCCAGCTGACCGCGGGCGCCCGCAGGCCGAGACCCAGGAAGGACAGCGCCGTCTCGCCCAGGATCATCGCCGGGATCGACAGCGTCGCGCTGGCGATCAGGTGGCTGATGAAGTTGGGCAGAAGGTGCCTTCGGATCACGCGGCCCGAGGACGCCCCCATCATCTCGGCCGCGCGGACATATTCCTCCTCGCGCAGGGACAGGAACTTGGCGCGCACCGCACGCGCCAGGCCCGGCCAGTCCAGGACCCCGAGGATCAGCGAGATGATGAAGAACACCGCCACCGGTCCCCAGTTCGAGGGCACCGCCGCCGAAAGGGCCAGCCACAGGGGCAATTCAGGCAATGACCGCAGGATCTCGATCGCGCGCTGGATGACCCAGTCGATCCTGCCGCCAAAATACCCCGCGATGGACCCGAAGCCGATCCCCAGGATGAAGCTGACGGAAATGCCGATCAGGCCCACCGTCAGCGACAATTGCGCGCCGTAGAGGATCCGGCTGAACACGTCGCGGCCCAGCCGGTCCGAGCCCCAGAGGAAGATCGTCGCCCCTTCGGGCGCGCAGAAGAGCCGCCTTTGCGTCGGGAAGAGTCCCGCCAGCCGGTATTCGGTCGCGTTGCAGAAGAACTGCAGCTTCATCGGCCGCGATGTGTCGGTCTCGTAGGTCCAGCGGTATTGCTCGAGATCGGCGATGCCCTGGCGCGCATAGACGAAGGGTCCGACGAATTCACCCTCGTGGAAGAAGCGCACCATCTGGGGCGGCGCATAGAGGTGATCGGCGTTGCGTTCGTTCG
Organism: Paracoccaceae bacterium; assembly: GCA_006227805.1. GTDB lineage: Bacteria > Pseudomonadota > Alphaproteobacteria > Rhodobacterales > Rhodobacteraceae > JAGYKE01. The sequence goes on along the minus strand of SBFT01000247.1, from coordinate 6,680 downwards.
CGGTATAGGGCGCGATGAACCCGGCGAAGGGCAGAAGCAGGTACGAGATCAGCAGGAACAGCCCCGACACCAGCCCCAGCCGGTGCTTGCGGAACTTGCGCCAGACCAGGAGCCAGTTCGGCGCATCCATGTCGGCGCGTTCGATCCGGTTGATGTTCTCGTCCGGATCATAGGGCGCGTCGTCGACGTAGCGGCCATCGGGCAATCGGGTCATGTCTCGCGCCCTTCATAGCGGATCCGCGGATCGAGCAGCATCAGCAGCACGTCCGAGATCATCGTGCCGATCAGCGTCAGAAGGGCGACGAACATCAGCACGAAGGCCGCGAGGAACTGGTCCTGGCTCTTCAGCGCGGCCAGAAGGGCCGGCCCGATCGTCTGAAGGCCCAGGACCACCGAGACCAGGACCGAGCCCGAGACCATCGCGGGCAGCAGGTTGCCGATATCGGCGACGAAGGGGTTGAAGGCCACGCGCAGCGGATACTTGGTCAGCATCCGCGACGGGCTCATCCCCTTGGCGCGGGCGGTCTCGACGTAAGGCTTGGACAATTCGTCCAGCATGTTGGCGCGCAGGCGCTGCATCATCGCCGCCGCGCCGCTGGTGCCGATCACGAAGGTCGGCACGATCAGGTGCAGCAGGATCGACTTCATCTTCTCGAAGCTCATCGGCTGGCCCTCGAAGGCCGGATCCATCAGGCCCCCGATGGGCAGGCCCAGGTAGCGGTTGCCGTAGTAGAAGAGGATCAGCGCCAGAAGGAAGTTGGGCGTCGCCAGCCCCAGATATCCCACGAAGGCCGAGGTGTAGTCGACCCAGGTCCTGGACCGTGCGGCCGCCAGAACCCCCAGGGGCAGCGCCACCAGGTAGACGAAGATCACCGCCGCCAGGTTCACCAGCACCGTCAGCCACAGCGCGCCGCCCACGATCTCGCTGACCGGCTTGTCGAACTCGAACGACCAGCCGAAATCGCCCTGCAGAAGCCCCGAGAACCCGTTCGGCCCGGGCGCGAAGCCCGCCCAGATCAGGTATTGTCGCCAGAGCGGCTGATCCAGCGAATACTCGCGGCGCAGGAATTCCGCCTGATCCACCGCCGCGGTCTGCCCGGTCGAGCGCAATTCGGCGATCTGGTTCGACAGGTAGTCGCCGGGCGGCAGGTTGATGATGACGAAGATCAGGATCGACACGATCCACAGCGTCACCAGCATGGTGAACAGCCGGTAGATCGCGTAGCGCAGGATCGTCATTGCGAAACCTTCGCGGCCGGATCGAACCAGAACTCGTCCATGCGGTGCACGCCGAAATGCGCGCCCGGGTCCCAGGCCCAGGTCGCCTGTTCGGGCACGTTGCGGATGGCCTTGTTCACGACCACGGGCTGGGGCGCTTCGGACAGGATGCCGATGCCGTAGACCTGATCGGCATGGATCGCCAGCATCTCGCGCCAGATCGCCGCGCGCTCGTCCCGGTCGGTGGTGACTTCCCAGGCGGCGGCCAGCTCCATCAGCCGCTGTGCGGGCGCCATGTCCGGCGCTTCGCCCGCGGCGCCGCGGGTCTGGAAATGCTGCCCCCATTTCGGCCAGGCCATGAATTCCTGCTCGCGCGGGGCAAGGTAGTCGGGGGCCGTGTCCACGCCCGGGATGCCGTTGTCCCAGCCGAACCAGACCGAGGCCATGGTGACACCGGTATAGACCCGGTTGCGCAGGATGTCGCGATCGAGCGGCCGCATGACCAGCTTGACGCCCACGTCGCGCCAGGTGTCGACGATGATCTGCAGCGCGTTCTCGACCTCCTGCCGTTCGCCGGCGGTCTCGATCACCACTTCCATCGGGCGGCCATCGGGCAGAAGGCGGATGCCGTCGGGACGGCGCGCGCTCAGCCCGGCCTCGTCCAGCAGCTGGTTGGCCAGCGCGGGGTCGTGGATCGCCCATTTCACCAGGTTCTTGGGATCGAAGAAGGGGCTCCGCGACAGGACCGTCATGCCGCCTTCCTTGCCCAGCCCGAAATAGAGCGCGCGGTTGATCATTCGCCGGTCGATCGCCAGCGACAGCGCGCGCCGCACGCGCACGTCGCGCAGCACGCCGCGCCAGACATCGTCGTTGAAGTTCAGGTTAAGGTAGATCGCGATCTGGCTGGCGGTGCCGTTCGCCCACAGGTGCGTGACGTAATCCCCCCCGTCCATCTCGCCCTTCTTCAGGATCGCGACGTCGCGGAAATCCAGCCCCCGCGCCTGCAGGTCGGTCTCGCCCGCGTTGGTCTTCGCGGCGACCAGCCCCGGCGCCACGATGCCCATTTCCACCACGTCGATATAGGGCAGTTGCACGCCATAGCTGTCGATGCGGTGGTAATAGGGATTGCGCGCGAAGAGCGCCCGCGTCGTCGGATTGGGCGAGGCGCTCATCCAGGGCTGCAGCGTCGGCAGTTCGGGATTGTCGAAGTGATACATGTTGTCGAGGCGGTTGTGCAGCGCCGCCCAGCTGCGCACGCGCCGCTCGCGCATCTTCTCCTCGAGCGACGCGGGATCGGCGAAATCGGCGTGATACTGCCGCAGGTAATGCGCGGGGCGATAGATGAAGGGATCGTTGGCCTGCGCCAGCGCCGCGGGGAATTGCGGGTTGGGATGATCCCATTCGTAGATCACGGTATGGGCGTCGGGAAAGCTGACGCGGGGCGGCAGCCCCCCCGCCATCAGGAGTTCGGACGGACCGCCCGGCGTCAGTTCCGGGTTCTGGACGACATGTTTCCAGTAATACTCGAAATCGGCCGAGGTGAAGGGCGCCCCATCCGACCAGCGGTGACCGGGACGCAGGCGCATCGTGAAGCGGCGGTTGGCCTCGTTCTCGAAGTCCAGAAGGATGTCCGGGACGATGTCGTAGTTCTCGTCATAGCCGACCAGCCGCGCATAGCCGTAGACGACCATCTGGCGCACGTCCTTCGAGCGATAGACCAGCGTGCGCAGCGTGCCGCCCTCGACGCCGGGCAGGCGGCCCTTGGCCTGAAGATCGACGATTAGCGGATACTGCGGGATGCGCTCGGCCACCGGGGGCAGGTCGCCGCGCTCGACCTCGGCCTTCCAGAAGGTGGATTCCTGCAAGGGCGGCAGGGCGGGCGGCGGCGGCAGGACCGGAACCTGCGCGGCCGGTTCCGGCGCCTTGATCTCCTGGGCGGACAGGGGCCCCGTCAGGCCCAGGCCCAGCAGGGCCGCACAGATCAGGCGGGGCAATTCACGCATGGCAACGCACCTTGTGTCCGGGTTCAAGTTCCATCAGTCCGGGCATCGCGTCCTGGCCAAAGCGGAACATCTCGGGCCAGGTGTCCGGGGCGCCCGCGCCCTGGGCGACCAGGTTCAGATCGATCGGGCGGTCGATGTCCGGCACGGGCTGCGCCGCGATCAGCGCCCTGGTGTAGGGGTGGCGCGGATCGTGGAACAGCGTCCGGGGCGGCGCCTGCTCGACGACGAGTCCCCCGCGCATCACCGCCACTTCATCGGCGATCCGCGCGACCACGGCCAGGTCGTGGCTGATGAAGAGATAGGACAGCCCCGCGCGGTCGCGGATGTCCTCCAGCAGGCTCAGGATCTGTTCCTGCACGCTGACATCCAGCGCCGAGGTCGGCTCGTCGCAGACCAGGAGTTCGGGGTCGAGCGTCAGCGCGCGCGCGATCGACAGGCGCTGGCGCTGCCCGCCCGAAAAGGCGTGGGGATAGCGGAACAGCATCTCGCGCTTCAGCCCGACCATCGCCAGCATCTCGGCCGCGCGCTCGCGCCGGGCCTCGCGGTCGCCGATCTCGTGGATCTCCAGCGGTTCGGTCAGCGCGTCGATCACCCGCATCCGCGGGCTGAGCGAGGAATAGGGGTCCTGGAACACCATCTGCGCCTTGCGCTGGAAGGCGGTCCTCTCGCTGCGGGACATGGCGTGAACCGGGATTTCGGTTCCTTTCGCGTCGCGGAAGATGACTGCGCCGCCGGGATCGGGTTTCTCGGCCCCCAGCGCGATCCGCGCCGCCGTAGTCTTGCCCGATCCGCTTTCGCCCACGATGGCCAGCGTCTTGCCGCGCGGCACCTCGAGGTCCACGCCCCGGCAGGCATGGACCAGCGTCTCGGACCGCCAGCCCGCATTGCCCCGCACCCGGTAGGTCTTCGAGACCGACCTGATCTCGAGGATCAGGTCGCGTCCGGGCGGCGGGGCCACGGGTGCCGCCGCGGCCGGGATCGAGGGCGCTGCGGCAAAGAGTTTCTGCGTGTAGCCATGGGCCGGCGCGGTCAGCACCGCGCGGGCGGGGCCCGCTTCCATCACGCGGCCGCGGTTCAGCACCACCACCTGGTCGGCCATGTTCGCCACCACGCCCAGGTCATGGGTGACGAAGATGACGGCGGTGCCGGTCTCGGCCTGCAATTCCTTGATCAGCCCCAGGACCTGCGCCTGGGTGGTCACGTCCAGCGCGGTCGTCGGTTCGTCCGCGATCAGGATCTCGGGCTTGGTGATCATCGCCATCGCGATCATGGCGCGCTGGCGCATGCCTCCCGACATCTCGAACGGATAGGCGCGGAAGGCGCGCTCGGGGTCCGGAAAGCCCACGCGCTCGAAGGTCCGCAGGGCTGCGTCCGTGGCCTGCGCCTTGCTGACCGGGCGGTGCAGGCGCAGGGCCTCGATCACCTGGTTGCCGATCCGGTGCAGCGGCGAGAGCGAGCGCATGGGTTCCTGGAAGATCATCGCGATCCGGTCGCCGCGCACGTCGCGCATCCGCCGTTCGCTCAGCCGGACGAGATCGGTCTCGCCGTCGCGGCCGCGCAAGAGGATGCGCCCCGACCGGATCCGCGCCGCCTTGGGCAGGATGCGCAGCACGGTCCGGCAGATCAGCGTCTTGCCCGAGCCGCTTTCGCCCACCAGCGCCAGCGTCTGGCCCTGGGCCAGCTCGAAGGCCACGTCCGAAACGACGGGCTCCGCACCCCCAAACCCGATGGTCAGGTCATCAACGCTGAGGATCGGGGTCATGGACAGGTCCCTGGTTCCGTTTGCGCGGCTCCTCTTCCTGGCGAGAGGCACGGTCACATTCCCACATTCGCAACCCATGTCCCGGTTAGTCAATGGTGTGTAGTCACCCGACCGCTACACTTCTGCCCCGCGACATGGCATGAGGGCGAAACAAGCATGTGAAAGGACCTCTCCCGTGACGATGACCCGACTGGATCTTTTCATTGCCCGCATGGTGTCGCAGCGCGCGTGCCTCGACCACGCGATCGCCGCGACCGCACACATGGCGGGCCCGGTCTTCGAGCTGGGCCTGGGAAACGGGCGCACCTATCACCACATGCGCGCGCGCATCTCGGGGCGCGACATCTACGTGTTCGAGCGCGCCATCGCCGCGCATCCCGATTCGACCCCGCCCGACGACAGGGTGATCCTGGGCGATGTGCGCGAGACCCTGGTCGCGGCGCTGGACCGCTTCGGCGCCACCGCCAGCCTGATCCATGCCGATCTGGGCGGGCACAACCTGGAAAAGAACGACCGCTTCGCGAAGGCGATCTCGCCGCTTGTCGAGCCGCTGCTGGCGCCGGGCGGCCTGATGGTGTCGAGCGACCGGATGTATTTCGCGGGTCTGGTCGAACAGCCGCTGCCCGAAGGCGCCATCGAGGGGCGCTGCTTCCTCTATCGGCGCGAGGCCTGATGGTGCGTGCGGCTGCGCCGCGCGCCATTTCAGAAGGGCGAGGGGCGCTGCCCCTCGCGCTCCCCGGCGTATTTGCGACCAGAAAGAAGCAGGAAGGTCGGGAAAGCCGCCTTGCGCCCGGGTCCGGGGCCGCTAGGCTGGCGCCGTGAAGACCGGAGACCCGACCATGACGCGACGCCTCGACTGGGCTGAGTACCGATACGCCGAATTCGCGCAGGCCGATCCGCGGCGCTGCATCGCCATCCTGCCCACGGCGGCGATCGAACAGCACGGGCCGCATCTGCCCGTGGGCACCGACACGATGATCGCGGAGGGCATGCTGGCCGAGTTGCGCCGCACCTGTCCGGAGGACATCGATATCCGCATCCTGCCGGTGCAGGCGGTGGGCAAGTCGAACGAGCATCTGCACGCGGGCGGCACGCTGACCCTGTCGGCGCAGACCGCGCTGGCGGCCTGGACCGAGATCGGGCTGTCGGTGGCGCGCGCGGGCCTGCGCAAGATCGTCATCGTCAATTCCCATGGCGGCAACCTTGCGCTGATCGAGATCCTGGCGCGCGAATTGCGCGTCCAGGCGGGGATGCTGGCGGTCAAGTGCCAGTGGGGCGCCTTCGGGCGGCCCGAGGGGATGTATTCGGCGCAGGAGAACGCCTTCGGAATTCATGGCGGCGATGTCGAGACCTCGCTGATGCTGCACTTCCGTCCCGGGACGGTGGACATGTCGCAGGCCGCCGATTTCAGGTCTTCCGCCGAGACCAGCCCGATCCCGCCCACAGGGCCCGTCAGCTATGGCTGGGTCGCGCCGGACCTGAACCCCCATGGCACCGTGGGCGAGGCGCATCTTGGCACCGCCGAAAAGGGACGCGACACCTGCGCACACCAGGTGCGGGGCTTCATCGAGATGTTGCGCAAGGTGCGTGACATGGACTTGCCCGGAACCTGAGAGCCGACGCGAGGACCTGTGCCCATGAACACGCCCATCTCGAACGTGCCCTTCGACCAGCTGCGTGTCGGGATGGAAGCCAGC
>SBFT01000303.1 GCA_006227805.1 Paracoccaceae bacterium | reverse complement strand
CGCGGCATCGCCTCGGCCGAAGCGGCGGTCCAGGCGGCGCAGGCGGCCGTCGCGGCGGCGGAAACCGAAATCGGCCGGCTGTCGATCACGGCCCCCTTCGCCGGCCTTCTGGAAAGCGACACCGCCGAACTGGGCAGCCTGATGCAGCCCGGCAGCCTCTGCGCGACGGTGATCCAGCTCGACCCGATCAAGCTGGTGGCATTCGTCGCGGAAACCGAAGTGGACCGCGTGGAACCCGGGGCGCCCGCGGGCGCGCGGCTCGTCTCGGGGCGCGAGGTCCGGGGGCGCGTGAGCTTCCTCAGCCGGTCCGCCGACGAGACGACCCGCACCTTCCGCGTCGAGATCGAGGTCGCCAATCCCGACTTCAGCATCCGCGACGGCCAGACCGCCGAGATCCTGATCGCGGCGGCGGGCCAGAGGGCGCATCTTCTGCCGCAATCGGCCCTGACGCTGAACAATGACGGACGCCTCGGCGTGCGCGTGGTCGGTGCCGACAGCCTGGTCGAGTTCCTCCCCGTCACCTTGCTGCGCGACACGCCCGACGGCGTCTGGATCACGGACCTGCCCGACGCGGCAGACGTCATCGTCGTGGGCCAGGACTTCGTCGCCGAAGGCGTGCGCGTCGAGGCCACCTACCGCGAGACCTCGGAATGACCGGTATCGTCCAGTGGGCCGCGGACCGGGCGCGGATGATCCTGATGTTCATCGCGCTGTCGCTGATCGCGGGCGGCTACGCCTATGTCAGCCTGCCCAAGGAGGGCGAGCCGGACATCGAGATCCCGGCCCTCTTCGTGTCGGTCCAGTTTCCCGGCATCTCGGCCGTCGACAGCGAAAGCCTGCTGGTCAAGCCGATGGAGACCGAGCTGGCCGATCTGGACGGTCTGAAGAAGATGTCCTCGACCGCGGCCGAGAATTACGCCGGCGTCGCCCTGGAATTCGAGTTCGGCTGGGACAAGACCGCGATCATGGCCGACGTGCGCGACGCGATGAACGCCGCGCAGGCGAAATTCCCCGACGGGGCCGAGCAGTATTCCGTCAACGAGATCAACTTCTCGGAATTCCCGATCATCATCGTGAACCTGACCGGACCGGTGCCGGAACGCACCATGGCGCGCATCGCCAAGGATCTTCAGGACGACCTCGAAAGCCTCGACGCCGTGCTCGAGGCCGGGATCGCGGGCAACCGCGACGAGATGCTGGAAGTCATCATCGATCCTCTGCGGCTGGAAGCCTACAACGTCACCGCGACGGAACTGATCAACGTGGTGCAGAACAACAACCTGCTGGTCGCCGCGGGCGAGGTCGAGACCCGGCAGGGCACCTTCTCGGTCAAGATCCCCTCGTCCTTCGACGAGCCGCGCGATGTCTATGACCTGCCGGTCAAGACGAACGGCGACCGTGTCGTCACGCTGGGCGACCTGGCCGAGATCCGCTTCACCTTCGAGGACCGCAAGGGCACCGCGCGCTTCAACGGCGAACCGACGGTCGCGCTCCAGGTGGTCAAGCGCAAGGGCTTCAACCTCATCGACACCGCCGCCCTGGTGCGCGAGACGGTGCGCGCGGCCGAGGCCGAGTGGCCGGCCGAATTGCAGGCGGCGGTGCTGGTCGGCACCTCGAACGACCAGAGCCGCATCGTGGGCTCGATGGTCTCGCAGCTCGAAGGCTCGGTCCTGACCGCGGTGGCGCTGGTGATGATCGTCGTGCTCGCCTCTCTGGGCAGCCGTGCGGCGCTGCTGGTGGGCTTCGCGATCCCGACCTCGTTCTTCCTGTGCTTCGCCTTCCTTGCGGTGATGGGGGTGACGATCTCGAACATCGTGATGTTCGGCCTGATCCTGGCGGTGGGGATGCTGGTCGATGGCGCGATCGTCGTGGTCGAATATGCCGACAAGCGCATCGCGGAAGGCACGGGCCCCATGCACGCCTATGTCGAGGCGGCGCAGCGCATGTTCTGGCCCGTGGTCAGTTCCACCGCGACGACGCTCTGCGCCTTCCTGCCGATGCTGTTCTGGCCCGGCGTTCCGGGCGAATTCATGGGCATGTTGCCGGTCACGCTGATCTTCGTGCTGTCGGCCTCTCTGGTCGTGGCGCTGATCTACCTGCCGGTGATGGGGGGCGTTTCGGGCCGGATGAGCCGGACGTTCGGGCGCAGCGCGGATGCCTTGCGGGCTGCCGCCCCGTGGTGGGTGCGCGCGGCGCTGGTTCCGGTCGCGCTCTACGTCATGTTCCTGGCGGCGATGCAGGTGCTGAACCCCGCCTACCTGCTGCCCCAGGGCGTGCCGCCTCTGGCCGGATCGCTCTTCGGGGCCGCGCTCTTCGTCGCGGGCGCCTTCGCGGCGTCGATCACGCTGGATGCCGCCCGGATCGAACGGGCGCCGCGCAAGCTGCGCGCGGGCCGTCGCCGCACCGCCTTCGGGCTGTTCATCAAGGCGATCGCCGGCAACCCGGTGATGCCGATCGTGACACTGGTGATCGTGGCCTTCGGCGTGATGACGACCTTCACGCTCTACGGCCAGAACAACCGCGGCGTCGAATTCTTCGTGGAAAGCGAGCCCGAGCAGGCCACGGCCTATGTGCGGGCGCGCGGCAACATCTCGCTCTGGGAAGCCGACGCCATGGTGCGCCAGGCCGAGGAGATCGTGCGCGCCCACCCCGCCGTCATCAACGTCTTCGCCTTCGCGGGCGAAGGCGGCCTCGACACGGCCGGTCCCGGCAGCACCCAGCCCCAGGACACCGTGGGCCAGGTCCAGTTCGAGATCATCCCCTGGGAGGACCGCCCGACCACGACCGAGACCTGGTTCTTCGGCCTGCTGGAACGCGAAGTCGTCGCCTATACCTTCGACGGCGACCGGGTGATCGAGGAGCTTGGCGCCGAACTCGCGAAGCTGCCGGGCTTTCAGGCCGAGATCCTGGCCCTGGAACAGGGTCCCGCCTCGGGCAAGCCCGTGCACCTGCGGATCCTGGGCGACGACTGGGACGACCTGACCGAAGCCACGAGGATTGCGCGCGCCCGGTTCGAGGCGACGCCGGGCCTGACCCTGATCGAGGATACGCTGCCCCTGCCCGGCATCGACTGGCAGATCAACGTCGATGTCGAGAAGGCGGGCCGCTACGGCGCGGACGTCGCCACGGTGGGCGCGATGGTCCAGCTGGTCACGCGCGGCATCCTGCTGGACACGATGCGCGTCGACACCAGCGACGAGGAAATCGAGATCCGCGTCCGCCTTCCCCAGGCCGATCGCGTCCTGTCCACCCTCGACACGCTGAAGGTGCGCACCCGCGACGGCCTGGTGCCGCTTTCGAACTTCATCACGCGCGAACCGGTGGCGAAACTGGCCAAGATCAACCGCGTCGACCAGCAGCGCCATTACGACGTCAAGGCCGATGTCGAGGCGGGCCTCGCCGAGCTGGTCACCGGAACCGGCGAGGCGACGCGGCGCCTGGCGCTGGTGCGCGTCGTCGACACGCCCGAGGCGGAAGCCGATGCCGACAGCCTGATCCGCCTGCCCGGCGCCTCGGCCGGCTATCGGCTGGTCCGGCTCGAACCGGGGCTCGCCCCCGCCGACATCGCCGCCGCGATCGAGGCGGGCGGAACGCGCGCGGTTCCGATCAACGCCAACGACCGCATCGCGGTGCTGACCGACTGGTTGCGGGAAAACCCCCTGCCCGCCTCGGTCAGCTGGGAATGGACCGGCGACCAGGAGGAGCAGGCCGAGTCGGGCGACTTCCTGATGAAGGCCTTCGCGGGCGCCCTGGGCCTGATGTTCATCATCCTGCTGGCGCAGTTCAACAGCTTCTACAACTCGGTCCTGGTTCTTCTGGCGGTGATCCTGTCCACCACCGGCGTGCTGATCGGGATGATGGTGATGAACCAGCCCTTCTCGATCATCATGACCGGGACCGGGATCGTCGCCCTGGCCGGGATCGTGGTGAACAACAACATCGTCCTGATCGACACCTACCAGGACTACGCCCGCTACATGCCGCGCATCGAGGCCATCGTGCGCACCGCCGAAGACCGCATCCGCCCGGTCCTGCTGACCACGATCACCACGATGGCGGGCCTCGCGCCCATGATGTTCGGCCTCAGCCTCGACTTCATCAATGGCGGCTATTCGATCGACAGCCCCACCGCGCTCTGGTGGAAGCAGCTGGCGACGGCGGTGGTCTTCGGCCTCGGCATCGCGACGGTGCTGACGCTGGTGGTGACGCCCTCGCTGCTGGCTCTGCGCATCTGGATCAGCACCTATGTCAGATGGACGGCCCGGGCGCTGGCCCGTGTGTCGCAGGGCCGCGCCAGCCGGGCGGCGCAGGACTGGATGCTGCAACGCGCCGCCCGCGCCGTGACCGCGCCCGAGATCATCTGGGAGGATGACGCGGTCCCGGTCGCCACGCCCGAGCCGTCACGAGGAACGCCGTCGCCCCTCAAGGCCGCGGAATGACGCCGCCGGGGCCGGATGAACCCGGCCCCCGGCACCCATATCTCGGGGGTGAATGGCGCGTAAGCGCCTGAGCGGGCTGGCCCCGCTCCTCGCGTCAGGCGGCCTCGTCGTCGGCCTGCTGGCGCTGCCACAGCTGGGCATAGCGGCCCTGCCGCGCCAGAAGCTCGTCGTGCCGCCCGCGTTCCACCACCTCGCCCGCCTCCAGCACCACGATCTGGTCGGCCTCGGCGATGGTCGAGAGCCGGTGCGCGATGGTCAGGACCGTCCGCCCCTCGCCCGCACGGGCCAGCGCCTCCTTGATCTCGGCCTCGGTGTCGCTGTCGAGCGCGCTCGTCGCCTCGTCCAGAAGCAGGATCGGCGGGTTCTTCAGAAGCGTGCGCGCGATGCCCACGCGCTGTTTCTCTCCGCCAGACAGCTTCAGCCCGCGCTCGCCCACGGTCGTGTCATATCCATCGGGCAGCGAGATGATGAAATCGTGGATCTGCGCGGCGCGGGCGGCGGCGACGATCTCGTCCTCGGTCGCGCCGTCGCGGCCATAGGCGATGTTGTATCGGATCGTGTCGTTGAAGAGCACGGTGTCCTGGGGCACCACCCCGATCGCGGCATGGAGACTGGCCTGCGTCACGTCGCGGATGTCCTGGCCGTCGATGGTCAGCCGCCCCGCCGTCACGTCGTAGAAGCGGAACAGAAGCCGCCCGATCGTCGACTTGCCCGACCCCGTGGCCCCGACGATGGCGACCATCTGCCCCGGCTCGGCCACCAGGTCCACGCCCTTGAGGATCTCGCGGTTCGGGTCATAGCCGAAGCGCACGCCTTCCAGCGCCACGCGCCCGCCGGTGACGACGAGGTCCGCCGCCCCCGGCCTGTCCGACACTTCCGAAGGCTGTTCCAGCAGGTCGAACATCTCGCCCATGTCCACCAGGCTCTGGCGGATCTCGCGGTAGACCGTGCCCAGGAAGTTCAGCGGCACGGTGATCTGGATCATGTAGGCGTTGACCATGACGAAATCGCCCACCGTCAGCGTTCCCGCCTGCACCCCGATCGCGGCCAGGACCATGACGCCGATCAGCCCCCCGGTGATCAGGAAGGACTGGCCGAAATTCAGGAAGGCCAGCGAGTAGTTCGTCTTCAGCGCGGCCACGCCATAGGCCTCCATCGCGCGGTCATAGCGCGCCGCCTCGCGCTCCTCGGCGCCGAAATACTTGACCGTCTCGAAGTTCAGCAGGCTGTCGATGGCCTTCTGGTTGGCGTCGGTATCCTGGTCGTTCATCTCGCGCCGCAGCTTCACGCGCCATTCGGTCACCGCGAAGGTGAACCAGACATAGAGCGCGATGGTGACGGCGACGATCAGCAGATACCAGGCGTCGAACAGCACCGTCAGGATGCCCGCCACCAGCAGCAGTTCCAGGATCAGGGGCCCGATCGAGAAGATCAGGAAGCGCAGCAGGAAATCCACGCCCTTCACGCCGCGTTCGATGATGCGCGACAGACCGCCCGTCTTGCGGGTGATGTGATAGCGCATCGACAGGCGGTGGATGTGCCGGAAGGTTTCCAGCGCCAGCGCCCGCAGCGCGCGCTGGCCGACGGCGGCGAAGACCGCGTCGCGTAATTGCTGGAAGCCCACGTTCAGCAGGCGCGCGCCCCCATAGGCCACCGTCAGGCCCACGGCGCCGAGTGCGACGGGAGGCACGCCCTCGCCCGCCAGCGCATCGACCGCCCATTTGTAGAGGATCGGCGTGACCACCGCGACCAGCTTGGCCAGGACCAGAAGGACCAGCGCCAGGACGACGCGGCGCTTCACCCAGGGCTGGTCGTCAGGCCAGAGATAGGGCGACACCTTCCGGATGGTGCGCCATCCCGAACGGCGTTCGTCGCTTGGGTGAGTCTGGGTCATGTCGGTCCTGTCTTCGGGCTGGACCCCTGACTTATCCCGACGCACGGGCCTTTGCCAGAGCCCCCGGGGCCGATCAATCCGGAAGCGTGAAGACCTGCCCCGGATAGATCAGGTCGGGATTGCGGATGCTGTCGCGGTTCGCATCGAACACCCGGACATAGAGCAGCCCGTCGCCATAGCGCTCGCGCGAGATCGCCCAGAGCGTGTCGCCCGCCTGCACCGTCACGCGCGACACCTGCGGCGCGGGCGGCGGCGTCTGGGCCGCAATCCGGGCCTGGGCCTCGGCCAGCACCTCGGGCGCTTCGCGCTTGAAGGGCGTCTCGAGACGGCTGATCACGGCGCCCGCGCCATCCAGAGCATCGAGGCGCAGCGTATAGATGCCCGGAGCGACCGCCCCCAGCGTGCCGCGCCAGCGGCCATCCCCGGCGGTCGACAGGTCCGAAACGGGGGCGTTGTCCAGATAGACGCGGATCGTGGCGCCCGGCTCGGCCCGGCCCGACAGCAGGACCGCCCCATCCTCGGCATAGCCGATCGTGTCCAGCACCACCTGTTGCGGCGCGATATCGGGCGCGGGTGTCGCGGGTTGCACCAGTTCCACCCCTTGCGCATCCGACCTCAGGACCGCCACGGGGGCGGGTGCGGCGGGTGCGGGTGTCCCGGATGCGGCCTGTCCGGCGTCCTGTCCGGTGCTCTGAGCCTCAGCCGCTTGCGTGTCCGGGACCGGTTCGGTCGCGGCCTGCTCCGGTCTTGCGCCCGCTGTCCCGGCCGTGGTTTCCGCCGGGGTTTCAGATGCTTCCTCGGCGGTGGCCTCTGCCCCGGTCGCGGCCGCGGCGGTCTTGCTCTGGGCTGCAGGTGCGGTCTCGGGCACGGTCCCGTCCTGCGGCCGGGCAGAGGCGACCTGTTCGGCAGCTTGTGCCGGGGCGGGTGCGGCCGTGGGCGCCAGGATGATCTCGTCGCCGGAAAGAGCGGACTGTTCCCCGAGGGTGGCGCGCAGGGTCAGCACCCGGGCGGCCTCGCTGGGCGGAAGCGACAGAAGCGCCACGAATTCGCCCCTGCCGTCTGCGGTTTCGGTCTGCACGTCCGCCCCATCGATCAGGACGGTGACAAGACTGCCCGGCGCGGCCTGGCCTGCGATGACGGTCATCCCGTCGGGGGCCGCGCGCACCACGTCGAGACGCGGCTCGGCCAGGGCGGGCGCCTCAGTCGCAGGCGCATCGGTTTCGGCGGGCGCGGTCGCCTCTGCCTGCGGGGTGTTTTCGGCGCTCTCGGCTTCGGCACTCTCGGGTTCGGCGCTCTCGGCTTCGGCCGCAGGCGCCTCGGTGACAGGGGCTTCGGTCACGGGCGTCTCGGTCACGGACGCCCCGTTCGCGGGCGCCTCGGTCGCGGGCGCGTCAGTGGCAGGCACCCCGGTCGCGGGGGATTGCGTGGTCGCGCCGGTCTGCGGCTGGCTGACCGCTGCCTGGCTCTCGGCCTCGGGGGTGGGCGACAACCGACCGGTGGCATAGAGCACACCGATGAAAAGCGCCACGACCGCGCCCGCCGCAGCCACACCGCCGCCAGTTCCAAGGCCCGCCAGGCCCGTCTTGTTCGTCATCCCCGTCATCCCCACCACGCAGGCCACGAGCGGGACAGGTTGTGCCCTTCCGCCCGGCGCGATATCAGGCACCCAAGGCCCGGAACCTTCCGCTTAGCCCGCTGAAAGGACAGCCCATGATCGCCAAATCCGTTTGTGTCTATTGCGGATCGCGCAGCGGCGCAATCCCGGCCTATGCGCGCGAGGCCGAGGCCCTGGGCCGGGCCATCGCCGCGCAGGGCTGGCAGCTGGTCTATGGTGCGGGCGATGTCGGGCTGATGGGGATCGTAGCGCGCACCGCGCAGGCCGCGGGCGGAGATACCTTCGGCGTCATCCCCGAACACCTGGTCCGGCGCGAAGTGGGCAAGTCGGACCTGACTTCCTACGTCGTGACCGAGACCATGCATGAACGCAAGAAGGTCATGTTCATGAACGCCCATGCCGTCGTCGTTCTGCCCGGCGGGGCGGGATCGCTGGACGAATTCTTCGAGGTCGTGACCTGGGCGCAGCTGGGCCTGCATCACAAGCCCATCCTTCTGGTCAACGTGGCGGGCTACTGGGACCCGCTGATCGGCCTGATCGACCACGTGATCGCACAAGGTTTCGCCGATGCGTCGCTGCGCGGGCTGATCACGGTCGTGCCGGATGCAGCGGCGGCGATCGCCTCGCTCGGGACCGCCCTGGCCTGAGACCGCCCGCCCTCGCCCCCTCAGCCGGGCGAGAGGGCCTGCTCGCCCGGCATCGTCGCCTCCGCCTGCCCTTCCCCGGCCGCCTCGCCCGCCGTCCTGGGCGACCCCGCCCGCGCGACCTTGCCCGCCAGGTCGAGCGAGATCATCGCGTCCATCGCCAGCCGAAAGCGGGGATCGCGCCGGGCGCGCTGCTTCAGCATCGCCACGTCCCATTCCAGGACATCGCTCTCGCCGGCCAGATAGGTCGAGGCCGAGGCGCGGTTGCCGGTCAGATAGGCGATCTCGCCCACGAAGATGCCGTCGGGGATCGAGAACCTTTCGCCGAACTTCTCGACCTCGACGGCGCCGTCGATCACGTAGTGCAGCGTGTTGACCCGGGCGCCTTCGACCGTCAGCTCGTGGCCCGCGGGCCGCGTGACCCGCTGCGCCGCCGACATCAGCTTGCGGAAATCGCCGGGGGGCAGGATGTCGAAATGGACATAGATGTCGCGATAGCGCTTCGGGATCGCCATCGTCGAATTCCGGTAGAACAGGCCCAGAAGTCCGATCAGGTTCGCCGTGCCCGTCGCCATGCTGGCCCAGATCGCGGGCCAGAGCGGCGTGTCGTCCACCACGGCGTAATACCAGATGTAGAGAAGCGTTCCGATCAGCAGCATGATCCGCAGCATCATCTGATTGATGATCAGATAGCCCAGGACGAACATGCCGGCCGCGGCGAGGACAAGAAAATCCGAAAACACCATGTCCTGCATCAGCCGTTCCACATCATCGTCCTGAAGCCCGTCACGTGGTCAACCGGCGAATGTAACTATCCCGTGCGCCCGGAAAGCAACCCGGAATGCGCCCGCAGACGCGCGCGGAAACGAAAAGGCCCCGCGCGGGTGGCGCGGGGCCCTGCAATCTGCGCGCGCCTTGCGGGTCACATCCGGCTGGCGACGTTTTCCCAGTTGACCAGATTGTCGAGGAAGTTGGTCAGATAGGCCGGACGCTTGTTGCGGAAGTCGATGTAGTAGGAATGTTCCCACACGTCGCAGCCCAGAAGGGCGGTCTGCCCGAAGCAGAGCGGGTTCACGCCGTTCTCGGTCTTGGTGACCTTCAGCGACCCGTCCGCGTCCTTCACCAGCCAGCACCAGCCCGAACCGAACTGGCCCGCGCCCGCGGCCGAGAAATCGTCCTTGAACTTCTGCACCGACCCGAAGCTTTCGGTCAGCGCCTTTTCCAGCGCGCCGGGCATCTTGCTTTCGCCGGGGGTCATCATCTCCCAGAACTGGTTGTGGTTCCACAGCTGGCTGATGTTGTTGAAGATCCCGTTCTGCGCGACGGCGGTCTTGTTGTAGGTGCCGACGATGATCTCCTCCATCGTCTTGTTCTCCCACTCGGTCCCCGCGATCAGCTTGTTGCCGTTGTCGACATAGGCCTTGTGGTGCAGGTCGTGGTGATACTCTAGGGTTTCCTTCGACATGCCCTTACCGGCAAGCGCGTCATGGGCGTAAGGAAGATCAGGAAGTTCAAAAGCCATCTGTGGGCCCCCCGCTTGTATTTTTCGAGTAAATCTCTGGGGTCTACATGCGACCCACGCGAGCCAAGGTCAAGGGCGGGCGTCAGAAAACGCCCACCTCGGAACCCTCCTGGGCCGCCACCTTCAACAGGTCGAAGGCATATTGCGCGACCGACCGGAAGACGACGATCCGGAAGGTCCGGTCGTCCCGCATCCAGATCGCGGCGGGCACCTGGGCCAGCTTCGTGCGGCGGAACATTCCGGGCGTGAAGGCCGCAGGCGACAGATCGACCGGGGCCAGTTTCGCCAGCACCTCACGCGCGGCGGACCCCGAGACGTCGAAGACGCAACGCGCATCCGACACGTCGACCGCAAGGGCGAATTCGCCCGCCAGCGTCTTGCGCATCTTCTCGATGTCGGCCGCGACAGTGTCGTAGGGGCACAGGACCAGCAGTTCGTCCGGCGACATCCAGCAGAGGCCGCGGTCGCCATCGCAATTGGCCCGGCCCTGCCCGGGCATGTCGACGCCCGCGACGCCGGTTGCCGCCTTCCTGATCTTCACCGAGGCCAGGTCGCCCCGCAGGGTGATCATGCCCTGCAGGCCGATCTCGGTGATTTCGGCGATGCCGGTGAAGGCCGCATGGTTCAGGGCCGAGACGGGCTCAGACATTCTGCTTGGCTCCTTCCTTGTCGTAGAAGACAGGATCGACGATGCGCGCCTTGTAGACCTTGCCGTCGGTGCCCGGGAAATCGATCACCTCGCCCATGCGCTGCGGCCCGTGCTTCACCAGCCCCATGGCGATGCCACGCCCCAGCGTCGGCGAGAAATAGGTCGAGGTGACGCGGCCCTGCGTCAGGCGCTGGCCATTGGCGTTCGTCCCCGGCGCCACGGCATAGGCGCCGTCGGGCAGGACCGATCCGTCCACGGTTTCCAGCCCCACCAGTTTCCAGCGGTCGGGATCGGTCATGTGGGCGCGGTCCTGCGCCCGCTTGCCGATATAGTCGGCCTTCTTCTTCGAGATCGCCCAGTCGAGGCCCAGGTCCTGCGGAATGACCGTGCCGTCGGTCTCGTCCCCGATCATGATGAAGCCCTTTTCGGCGCGCAGGATGTGCAGGCATTCCGTGCCATAGGGCATGACGCCGAATTCCTGGCCCGCATCCATCAACGCTTCCCAGAACGCCAGGCCCCGGGATGCGGGGAGCGCGATCTCGTAGCTGAGTTCGCCCGAGAACGAGATGCGGTAGACCCGCGCGTCAAAGCCGCCGATCCGGCCATCCGCCCAGGTCATGAAGGGCAGCGCGTCCTTCGAGACATCCATGCCACCCAGTTTTTCCAGCACCTTGCGGGCTTTGGGGCCGACGACCGCGATCTGGGCGTATTGCTCGGTGACGTTCGCCACATGGACCTTCCAGTCCCACCATTCGGTCTGCAGCCATTCCTCCATATGGGCATGGATGCGGTCGGCGCCGCCGGTGGTGGTGTGGCAGAGGAACGTATCCTCGTCGATGCGCGCGACCACGCCGTCATCGGTCAGGAACCCGTTTTCCGTGCACATCAGGCCATAGCGGCATTTGCCCACGGGCAGCGTCGACATCATGTTGGTATAGAGCATGTCGAGGAAGCGCCCGGCATCCGGCCCCTTCACGACCAGCTTGCCCAGGGTGGATGCGTCCAGCAGGCCAAGGGCTTCACGGGTGTTCTTCACCTCGCGCATCACCGCATCATGCACGCTTTCGCCCGCGCGCACAAAGGCATAGGGCCTGCGCCACTGGCCCACGGGCTCCCAATCGGCGCCATGCGCCTCGTGCCAGGCATGAAGGGGGGTGCGCCGGATCGGCTGGAAGACGACACCGCGCGCCTCACCCCCGATGGCACCCATCGAGATGGGCGTATAGGGCGGGCGGAACGTGGTGGTGCCGGTCTGCGGGATCGGCTGACCCAACGCATCCGAAAGGATCGCCAGTCCGTTGATGTTGCTGAGTTTTCCCTGGTCCGTCGCCATGCCCAGCGTGGTATAGCGCTTGGCGTGTTCGACGCTCTCGAAGCCCTCGCGCGCGGCCAGCTGGACGTCCGAGACCTTCACGTCGTTCTGGAAGTCCAGCCAGGTCTTGGCGCGCAACTCGTGCTTGGCGCCCTGCGGCATCAGCCAGACCGCCTCGATCGGTGCGTCTGCGCGCGCGCTGGCCTTCGGGGCCCTGGCACGCGCGGCCTTGCCGCCCGCCGCCTTGCCCGCCCCCAGACCTGCCGCATGGGCGTCCTCCAGCCCCGCGGCCAGATCCATCACGCCATTCGCGGACCCTGCGCAGATGACGAAGCCCTGCCCGTCCGCGCCCATGGGCGGACGCGCGGCATCGGGGCGGAACATGGCCTGGCCCTCGTCCCAGGTCAGCTTGCCGCCGCAATGGGACCACAGATGCACGACCGGCGACCAGCCGCCCGACATCGCGACCGCGTCGCAGGTCACCTCGTCGAGCACGCCGCCCTCGCCCGCCTGCGCGCAGATCTGCACCTTGCTCACGCGCTTGCCGCCCTTGACCTTGGCGATGGCGCGGCCCGTATCGACGCGGATGCCCAGCGCCTTGGCACGCTCCATCAGCGCACCGCCCCCCGAGGCGCGCGCGTCCACGATGCGCGGCACGTCGAGGCCCGCCTGTTTCAAAAGGATCGCGGTCAGATAGGCGTCGTCGTTGTTGGTGGCGACGACCACGCGATCGCCGGGCGAGACGCCGTAGTCGACCACGTAATCGCGCATGGCCGAGGCCAGCATCACGCCGGGAATGTCGTTGCCCGCGAAGGACAAGGGCCGTTCGATCGCGCCGGTCGCGCTGATGATCCTTTTCGCGCGGATGCGCCACAGCCGGTGGCGGGGACCCTGCGCGTCGGGGGCGTGGTCGCGCAGCCGTTCGTAGCCCAGGACATAGCCGTGGTCATAGACCCCCGCCCCCATGCAGCGCAGCCGCAGGGTCACGTTGGGCATGGCCTGCAACGCGGCGACGGTCGCCTCGACCCAATCCTGGACCGGCTGTCCGTCGATCCGGTCGTCTTCCTGCGCATCCACCGGCGCGCGCCCGCCCCAATGCGCCGTCTGTTCCAGGA
>SBFT01000318.1 GCA_006227805.1 Paracoccaceae bacterium | reverse complement strand
GAGGACGTAAAGCGCGGGGATGATGAACACGCCGACAAGTGCCGCGGCGAGCATCCCCCCGAAAACGCCCGTCCCGATGCCGCGCCGGCTGAGCATCGACGCCCCCGTCGCCGTCACCAGCGGCACGAGGCCCGCGATGAAGGCGAAGCTTGTCATCATGATCGCCCGGAAGCGGGACCGCGCCCCTTCGATCGCGGCGTCGGTGATGTCCATGCCCTGCTCGCGCCTGGCCTTGGCGAATTCGACGATCAGGATCGCGTTCTTCGCCGCCAGCGCCAACAGAACGACAAGTCCGATCTGCGCATAGATGTTGAAGTCGAGCCCCGTCACCATGAGCGCCAGCATCGCCCCGGCGACGCCGAAGGCGACCGACAGCAACACCGGCACCGGGATCGTCCAGCTTTCGTAGAGGGCGACGAGGAACAGGTAGGCGAAGAGAACCGCCAGCGCGAGGATGATGGTCGTCTGCCCGGCCGCCTGCTTTTCCTGGAGCGCGGTGCCGGTCCATTCGTAGTCGTAGCCGGGGGGCAGCGCGCCTTCCGCCACCTGCTCCATCGCGGCGATGGCGGCGCCCGAGGACACCCCCGGCGCGGGATTGCCCGAAATCTTCGCTGCGCGCAGGTTGTTGTAGCGCGCCAGGGACATGGGCCCCACGGTGTAGTCGGCCACCGCGAAGGCGCCGACGGGCACCATCTCGCCCGAGGCCGACCGCACGTGGACGCGGGCGATGTCCTCGACGGAATCCCGGAATTCCGGCCCTGCCGTCATGCGCAC
The DNA here is from genome assembly GCA_006227805.1 of Paracoccaceae bacterium. Lineage (GTDB taxonomy): Bacteria > Pseudomonadota > Alphaproteobacteria > Rhodobacterales > Rhodobacteraceae > JAGYKE01. The sequence continues at coordinate 12,455 of SBFT01000318.1, read as the reverse complement.
CTGCCAGGCCCGGCCGAACATGTTGAAGTCGTTGACGTAGGACGAACCCAGCGTCGGTTGCAGCGCGGCGAAGACATCCGACACCGGGATGCCCAGCGCGTAGAGCCGTTCGCGGTCGATCTGCAGGAAGAGTTGCGGGCTGTTGGCCGAGAAGGTGGTGTAGACACCGGCCAGGGCCGGGTCGCCATTGGCCGCGAGCGAGAGGCCGCGCGCGGTCTCGGCCAGTTCCTGCGCCGTGCGCCCCTGGGTGTCGACCAGCTGCAGCTCGAACCCCGATCCGCTGCCCAGCCCCGCGATCGGCGGCAGGTTGAAGGCGATGACCTGCGCCTGCGGCAGACGCGACGCGCGGCGGTTGGCCTCGGCGATGGCGGCGAAGGCGCTGGTCTCCGCCGTGGTGCGTTCGGCGAATTCGTCCAGCGAGACCAGCGCGAAGGCCGCGTTCGACTTGGTGATGCCGTCGAGGATCGAGAACCCGATCACCGAGGTCACGCTGTGCACGCCGGGCAGGTCGCGCAGGATCGCCTCGACCTCGCGCTGCGCCGCGACGGTCCGGTTGAGCGAGGCGGCCTCCGGCAGGCGGGTCTCGACGATGAACGAGCCCTGGTCCTCGCTGGGCAGGAATCCCGTGGGCACCGCGCGGAAGAGGCCGCCGGTGATCGCCATGGCCCCCACGAGCAGCAGGATCCCGAGAACCGAACGCCGCGCCAGCGCCCCGGCGACCAGGGTATACTTGTCGCGCGCCGCGTCGATGCCCGAGGAAATCCAGCCGATGATGCCTTTCTTCGGCCCGTGATGGGCGCGCAGCAGGATCGCGCAGAGCGCGGGCGCCAGCGTCAGCGCGTTGATCGCGGAAATCACCATGGACACCGAGACCGCCACCGCGAACTGCTGGAACAACTGCCCCGATATGCCGGGAATGAAGGCCACCGGCACGAAGACCGACAGAAGCACCATCGTGATCGCGAGGATGGCGCCCGTGATCTCGGACATCGCGGCGGACGCGGCCTGCGCGGGCGTGAGGGAAGGGTCGGATTCCAGTTTGGCCTCGACCGCCTCGACCACGACGATCGCATCATCGACCACGATCCCGATGGCGAGAACCATCGCCAGAAGCGACACGGTGTTCAGCGAAAAGCCCATGGCCAGCATGACCGCGAAGGTGCCCACAAGCGCGACCGGCACCGCGATCAGCGGAACGATCGTGGCCCGGAGCGAACCGAGGAAGATGAACACCACCAGAACGACGAGGACGAAGGCCTCGATCAGGGTGTGCTCGACCTCGGCGATGCTTTCCTTGACGAAGACCGAACTGTCCGAGACGATCTCGAAGGCCATGCCCGCGGGGAAGACCTCGGAGGCCTCGGCCAGGGTCGCCTTCAGCCCGTCGGCTGCGGCGATCGCGTTCGCTCCGGGCGCCAGATACACCCCGATCAGCGTCGCAGGTGCGCCGTTGAACGTGGTCAGGACGTCCGAATTGCGCTCGCCCAGGCTGACCTCGGCCACATCGCCCAGCCGCACGAGCCCGCCTTCGCCGGACGACCGCAGGATGATCGCGGCGAATTCCTCCGGGGTCTCGAGGCGCCCCTTGGTGGTGATGTTCAGCTGTAGCCCCGGGTCGCGCGTGACCGGCTGGCCGCCGACACGGCCGATCGCGGCCTGAACGTTCTGGCTGCGCAGCGCACCCAGCACATCCCCCGGCGTCATGCGCAACGCCGCGAGGCGGTCGACATCGAGGTTGATCTGCATGGCGAACTGGTTCGAGCCGAACATCGACGCATCGCCCACGCCTTCGATGCGCTTGATGCGGTCGAGCAGGCTCAGCCGCGCGTAATTGGTCAGGTCGCGGCCCTCGATCGCGTCGTCTTGCGCATAGAGCGCGATCCCGAGAAGCAGCGAGGAGGACTTCTTGGCCACGCGCACCCCGGTCTGCCGCACCTCCTGCGGAAGCAGTGGTTCGGCCAGCGCCACACGGTTCTGCACGTTGACCGTCGCGATGTCCGGATCGGTGCCGACCGCGAAGCTGATGTTCAGGATATAGCTGCCGTCGGCGCCCGAGGTGGAGGACATGTAGATCATGTCGTCGACCCCGACGACCTGATCCTCGATCACCTGCGCGACGGTCTGCTCGACCACCTCGGCCCCGGCGCCCGGATAGGTGGCCGTGACCGAGACCTGGGGCGGCACGATGTCGGGGAACTGTTCGACAGGCATCCGCGTCAGCGCGATGACGCCCGCCAGGAACAGGACGATCGAGATGACACCGGCGAGGCGCGGGCGCTGGATGAAGATGTCGGCGAACATGGATCAGCCGTCCTGTGCCGGGGCGACGGCATCCACGGCGATACCGGGGCGCACCTTGTTGATCCCTTCGGTGATCACCCTGTCGCCGGGCTCCAGACCTTCGCCGATCACGGCAAAGCCGGCCGTGCTGCGCAGGACGGATACGCGGCGGATCTGGACGATGTCGTCCGCGCCCACCAGCAGCACGAATGCCCCCTGGACGTCGCGCTGGACGGCCTGGCCCGGCACGGCCAGTTCGCCCGCGGGCGCGTCGTAGCTCAGGGTCACACGCACCAGTTCGCCGTCGAGCAGGACCATCTCCGGGTTGTCGAAGCGTGCGCGCACGGTGACGCTGTCGGTGCCCGGGTTGACGCGACTGTCCACGAAATCGAGGTCCCCCGTGCGGGAATAGACCGTGCCATTGGCCAGCGTGAGCGACACCGCCGCATCGCGCGAGGCCTCGCCGCGCTCGACCCTTTCGAGATAGGTGCGCAAGGTCGCTGTCGGCACCTGGAACTCCACATGGATCGGATCGAGCTGCACCAGCGTCGCCAGAACACCGGTTTGCGGTCCGACCAGCGCGCCGGGATCGGCGTTCGGGTTGCCGATCCGGCCATCGAAGGGCGCGGTGATCCGGGTGTAGGACAGATTGGTCTGCGCGCGGTCGAGTGCGGCAGTGGCGCGGATGACCTCGCCTTCGCGGCTGGCGAGCGTCGCCTCGGCCGACTGGAGCGTCGCGTTGGCCGCCGCCTGCCGCGAGACAAGCTCGGCCTGGCGGTCGCGTTCGATCTGCGCCAATTCGCGTTGCGCCCGGGCGGACAGGAGCGCGCCTTCCGCCTCGGTCACCGCGGCGGCGTAGATGCCGGGATCTATCGTGAAAAGGACCTGCCCCGCCGTGACAGTGTCACCGCCCGAGAACCCGAGCTCGGTGATCAGCCCCCCCACCTGCGGGACCAGGTCCACGCGAAGATTGGCGTCCAGCCTGCCGTTGAAGGTCGCCGTTTCGGACAATTCGATGATTTCCGCCTCGACCGCGATCACCGCCGGCCTGCTCTGATCCTGCGACAGCGCGACCGCGGGAGCCAGCGCAAGGGCAAGGAAAAGCGAAGAACGTCCGATCATCATCTGCTCCGAAAATTCATGGTTCCAGGCTTGGCAATAGCATATCCACCGCCCAAAACCGGGCGGCCCGTTTCCCGTCACCAAAGGCGAAGGCGGTTGGCATGTCCAGACTTTTATGCCGATGGCTCCGTCATCGGACGGATCGCCTCCCAGGACATCTCCGCCGGGCCGGTTCCGGTGCCCGGATGGCACGAAGGCGGGATCACGCGAGAGGACCTGCGATACGGGGGATGGTGGCGATCCATGCGGGGACGGGCGCGCCTGTTCCCTTGGCCCGCTCGGCGCGGTCGCCGCCCGGCGGAAGGCAAGGCGCCGTCGGGATGGCGCAGACGGGCCGGATCTGGCCCGAGGGACCCTTCAGACGGATCGGCGGCCCGCGCGACAAGCTGCGCGGGCCGCCCTGTTTCTTACGCCAGCAGGTCGAAGCGGTCGGCGTTCATGACCTTGGTCCAGGCGGCCACGAAATCGCGCACGAACTTCTCGGCGTTGTCGTCCTGCGCATAGACTTCCGCATAGGCACGCAGGATCGAGTTCGAGCCGAACACCAGGTCGGTGCTGGTCGCGGTCCACTTGACCGCCCCCGTCGCGCGGTCGCGGATCTCGTAGGTGCCGTCCTTGGCCGGCACCCAGGTGTAGGCCATGTCGGTCAGGTTGACGAAGAAGTCATTCGTCAACTGGCCGACGCGATCGGTGAACACGCCATGGGCGTTGCCGCCGTGGTTGGCGCCCAGCACGCGCATCCCGCCGACCAGCACGGTCATTTCCGCCGCCGTCAGGCCCAGGAGTTGCGCCTTGTCCAGCATCAGCTCCTCGGGTGCGACGGCGTACTTCTCCTTCTGCCAGTTGCGGAACCCGCATGCCAGCGGCTCGAGCACGTTGAAGCTGTCGGCGTCGGTCTGCTCCGCCGTGGCGTCACCGCGACCCGGCGCGAAGGGAACCGCGACGCTGTAGCCCGCGGCCTTGATGGCCTGTTCGAGGCCCACATTGCCCGCCAGCACGATCACGTCCGCGACCGATGCACCGGTTTCGGCGGCGATGGGTTCGAGAACCGCCAGGACCTTGGCCAGGCGCGCGGGTTCGTTCGCCGCCCAGTCCTTCTGCGGAGCCAGCCGGATGCGCGCGCCATTGGCGCCGCCGCGCTTGTCCGAGCCGCGGAAGGTCCGGGCGCTGTCCCAGGCGGTCGCGATCATCTCGGCACCCGACAGCCCCGAGGCCGCGATCCGGGCCTTCACGGCCGCGACATCGTACGAGGTCGACCCCGCGGGGATCGGGTCCTGCCAGATCAGGTCCTCGGCCGGAACGTCCGGGCCATGGTAATTCGCCTTCGGCCCCATGTCGCGGTGGGTCAGCTTGAACCAGGCGCGCGCGAAGGTGTCCTCGAAATAGGCCTGGTCCGCCATGAACTTGCGGCAGATCGCGTTGTAGATCGGATCGACCTTCATCGCCATGTCGGCATCGGTCATCATCGGCATCCGGCGGATGGACGGATCGGTCGGGTCGACCGGCATCTTGTCCTCGGGCATGTTCACCGGCTTCCACTGGTTGGCACCGGCGGGCGATTTCGTGAGCTCCCACTCGTAGTTGAAGAGATAGTCGAAATAGCCCATGTCCCACTTCGTCGGGTGCTGGGTCCAGGCCCCTTCGATACCCGAGGTGAAGGCATTGGTCGCCTTGCCGTCCATCCCGGGATTGTCCCAGCCGAAGCCCTGCATGTGGACCGGGCAGCCTTCGGGCTCGGCGCCGATGCGGTCATGCGCGCCGCCGCCGCCATGCGCCTTGCCGACCGTGTGGCCACCACAGGTCAGTGCTGCGGTCTCTTCGTCGTTCATCGCCATGCGGGCGAAGGTCTCGCGCACGTGAAGCGCCGTGCGGGCCGGGTCGGGCTTGCCGTTGACGCCTTCGGGGTTCACGTAGATCAGCCCCATGTGGACGGCCGCCAGCGGGTTGTAGAGCGTCGAGGTGTCGTCGAGGTCGCCGTAGCGGTTCTCGGACGGGGCCAGCCATTCGTTCTCGGCGCCCCAGTTCACATCCTGTTCGGGGCCCCAGATGTCCTCGCGGCCGAAGCCGAAGCCGAAGGTCTTCAGGCCCATCGACTCGTAGGCCATGTTGCCCGCCAGGATGATCAGGTCGGCCCAGCTGAGCGCGTTGCCGTATTTCTTCTTCACCGGCCACAGGAGGCGCCGCGCCTTGTCGAGGCTGGCATTGTCGGGCCAGGAATTCAGCGGCGCGAAGCGGATGTTGCCGGACCCGGCGCCACCGCGGCCATCGCCCATGCGGTAGGACCCGGCCGAGTGCCAGGCCAGGCGGATCATCAGGCCGCCGTAATGGCCCCAGTCGGCCGGCCACCAGCTCTGGCTGTCGGTCATCAGCGCCTTCACGTCGGCCTTGACGGCTTCGAAGTCCAGCGCCTTGACGGCCTTGCGATGGTCATAGTCCGGGTCCATCGGGTTCGTGCGCGCGCCGTGCTGGTGCAGGATGTCCAGGTTCAGCGACTTGGGCCACCATTTCGTGACGCTGTTTCCGTGGGCGGTGTTGCCGCCATGCATGACCGGGCATCCGCCCTTCGGGTCGATATCGTTTCCGTCCATGGTTCTCTCTCGCTCCCAGCTTGATGAATCGGACCATGGCTTAGCGCCATTTCCGCGCGCATCCTACCCATCGCGGGCAATTATCTCCAATTGGATTTCCAAAAGGTTCTGATAAGTTCCGCAAATGATCGGATTGACGCTGAAACAGCTCCGCTACTTCGACGCCCTGGCGCGCCACCGGCATTTCGGTCGCGCCGCGGATGCCTGTTCGATCTCGCAGCCGGCCTTGTCGTTGCAGATCAAGGAGCTGGAGAACATGTTCGGCGCCCCGCTGGTCGAGCGGCGCGCGCGCGAAGTGCATCTGACCGCGCTGGGGCAGGACCTTCTGGCCAAGGCCCGCCAGATCCTGCTGTCCGTCGAGGAGCTGGAAGATCTGTCGCGCGCCTCGAAAGGACCGCTGGCGGGTCGGCTTCGTCTGGGAATCATCCCGACCGTCGCACCTTACTTCCTGCCGTCCATCATCTCGGCGCTGTCCGAGCGGTTTCCCGGTCTTGACCTGCACCTGCGCGAGGCCGTCACCCAGTCCCTGATCGACGATCTTCAGGACGGACGCCTGGACCTTGCCGTCGTGGCCCTGCCGATTTCCGAGCCGTCACTGTCCGAGTTCGCCCTGTTCGAGGAGGACTTCGTGCTGGTCCGGATGGCGCAGGATGCCGGGAAACCCGTTCCCAGCCTGACGGCCTTGCAGACCATGCGGTTGCTTCTGCTGGAGGAAGGGCACTGCTTCCGCGACCAGGCCCTGTCCTTCTGCCAGCTCGACAAGATCCGTCCCGGCTCGCTGATGGAGGGAAGCTCGCTCTCGACGCTGGTGCAGATGGTCGGCGCCGGGATGGGCGTGACCCTGATCCCCGAAATGGCCGTCGAGATGGAAACCCGGTCGGCCGACGTGTCCATCGCGCGGTTCCCCGCGCCGCGGCCGTCGCGCACCATCGGGATGGTCTGGCGCAAGACCAACCCGCTTGCCCATCAACTGATGCAGATCGGGGACATCATCCGCGCGGTCGGAGACAGGCCTTGTTCGCCGTGAGGCCGTCCGCGCCGCCGATGTCGGTCGGCGCGCGGCGCGCCCGATCCGGCCGGTCCCGTGCCCGGCAGCTGCCCGGAAGCCTGGTCTGCCCCGTCGCATGCGGCGCTTCGTGGGTCCTCTGACCCGGAGGATGACATTGACAATAATCATGCCGGATTTATCGTGGCCGGACGCATGAGAAGACCCCGGCGCCGAAAGGTTGCCGCACCAAGTACGGGCCATAAGGCCCAATCCCAAGGGAGAAAAAATCCATGACCATTTCGTTTCGCAAGACGGCCTCGCGGCTGATGCTGTCCGCGGCCCTCGTGGGCATCGGCCTGACCGCCGCCAGCGCCGAGACGCTGCGCTGGGCGCGCGTCGGCGACGCCCTGACACTCGACCCGCACTCGGCCAACGAAGGCCCGACCTCGACGCTGCTGCACCACATCTACGAGACACTGGTGCGCCGGAACACCGACGGTTCGCTCGCCCCGCGGCTGGCGACCGAGTGGTTCATCCATCCCGACGATCCGACCGTCTGGGTGTTCAAGTTGCGCGAAGGCGTCAAGTTCCATGACGGCGCGGATTTCACCGCCGAGGACGTGGTGGCGTCGGTCACGCGGGTGACCTCCGAGACGTCGGATTTCAAGGGCCTGCACACGGCCGTCGCGGGGGCCGAAGCGGTGGACGACTACACCGTCCACATCAAGATGAGCGGCCCCAGCCCGCTCTATGTCCAGAACCTCACCAACTTCTTCATCATGGACAAGGGCTGGATCGAGGCGAACGGCGTCGAGGCGCCGCAGGACTTCAAGGCCGGCGAGGAAAAGTTCACCGTGCGCAACACCAACGGCACCGGACCCTACACGCTGGTCGAGCGCGATCCCGAGGTGCGCACCGTTCTGGCGGTGAACCCCAATCACTGGGATGCGGCCCCGCAGGTGACCGAGATCATCTATACCCCGATCAAGGAGGCCGCGACGCGCGTCGCGGCGCTGCTGTCGGGCGAGGTCGACTTCGTCCAGGACGTGCCGGTCCAGGATATCGAGCGTCTGATGGCCACCCCCGGCATCGCGGTCTCGACCGGCGCCGAGAACCGGACGATCTTCTTCTCCTACGACATGAATTCGGACAGCCTGATCTCGCTGCCGGGCGACAACCCGTTCAAGAAGCCGCAGGTGCGCGAGGCGATGGCGCTGGCGCTGGACCGCGACGCGATCCGCCAGGTCGTGATGCGCGGCCAGTCGGTGCCGGGCGCGCAGAACGTGCCGCCCTTCGTCAACGGCTATGATCCGGCGCTCGACGCCTACAGCGCGCCCGATTACGAGCGCGCGAAGGCGTTGATGGCCGAGGCCGGCTATCCCGACGGTTTCAGCGTCGACCTGAACTGCCCGAACGACCGCTACATCAACGACGAGGCGATCTGCCAGGCCTTCGTGGGCATGCTGGGCCGGATCGGCATCAAGGCGAACCTGGTCAGCCAGTCGCGCACGATCCACTTCCCGGCGATCCAGAACGGCCAGGTCGACTTCTACCTGCTGGGCTGGGGCGTGCCGACCTTCGATTCGCAGTATGTCTTCGATTTCCTGGTGCACAGCCCGGTCGACGGCCGCGGCGGCTGGAACGGGTCGCGCTACTACAACACCGAACTCGACGCCAAGATCGCATCGCTGGCGACCGAGACGGACCTTGAGAAGCGCAACGCGACCATCGCCGAGATCTGGAAGACCATCCAGGAGGACCGCGTCTTCCTGATGGTGCACAACCAGCTCCTGGCCTATGCGGCCAAGGACAACATCAACATCGCGGTTCACCCCGAGAACCAGCCGAGCATGACGACCGTCACGTTCAAGTGACCCGAACCGGACCGGAGGCGGGCCAGGCTCCGCGTCCGGTCGTTACCCTGGCGGGGCCGGTCCGATCCGGCCCCGTCCCGTCCCGGGGGCCCTGATGATCGCCTATGTCCTGCGCCGGATCGTGCAATCCGTTCTCGTCATGCTGGTCGTGGCGCTGGTGTCGTTTTCGCTGTTCCGCTTCGTGGGCGACCCGGTCGCGACCATGATGGGCCAGGAGGCCAGCCAGGCCGACCGCGAGGCGCTGCGCGACAGGCTGGGCCTGAACGACCCGGTGATCGTCCAGTTCGCCGGGTTCATCGCCCGCGCGGCGCAGGGCGATTTCGGCATCTCCTACCGCCTTCAGCAGCCGGTCATGGAACTGATCCTGTCGCGCCTGCCCGCGACGCTGGAACTGGCTCTGATCTCGGGCACGCTGGCCTTCGTCCTGGGTGTGGGCTTCGGCGTCTATACCGCGCTCAACCGGCGCGGCTGGCTCTCGGGGGCGATCATGACCGTGTCGCTGATCGGCGTGTCGCTGCCCACCTTCCTGATCGGGGTCCTCCTGATCTGGGTCTTCGCGGTCGAGCTGCAATGGCTGCCCTCGTTCGGGCGCGGCGATACCGTGGACGTGGGGCCGTGGCGCACCGGCCTTCTGACGCAGTCGGGGCGCGCCTCGATCGTGCTGCCGGCGATCACCCTGGGGCTCTACCAGATGACGCTGATCATGCGCCTGGTGCGCGCCGAGATGCTCGAGGTCCTGCGCAGCGACTACATCAAGTTCGCGCGCGCCCGCGGGCTCTCGGACCGGGCGGTGCATTTCGGACATGCGCTGAAGAACACGCTGGTGCCGGTCATCACCATCACCGGCCTGCAACTGGGCAGCATCATCGCCTTCGCCATCATCACCGAGACGGTGTTCCAGTGGCCCGGTGTGGGCGCGCTCTTCATCAACTCGGTCCAGTTCGTCGATATCCCCGTGATGGCGGCGTATCTGATGCTGATCGCGCTGATCTTCGTGGTCATCAACCTGGTGGTCGATCTGCTCTATTACGCCGTGGACCCGCGCCTGCGCGTGGACCGCGCGGCGGCGCGGCACTGAGGGGGCTGAGCCATGAACCGCCTTGCCCGCGCCTGGGACAGCGACATCGCCTGGAGCTTCCGGCATTCGCCGGTGGCGATCGTCGCGGCCGTCGTCGCCCTTCTGATCATCCTGTCCGCGGTGCTTGCCCCCTGGATCGCGCCGCATGATCCCTTCAATCCCGCCAGCCTGAACCTGATGGACGGCTTCACGCCCCCGATGGAGCCCAATCAGTTCACCGGAAACGTCTATTGGCTGGGCACCGACAACCAGGGGCGCGACATCTTCTCGGCCATCCTCTATGGCGCGCGCATATCGCTCTTCGTGGGGTTCTCGGCGGTGATCTTCGCGATGGTGCTGGGCATTTCCATCGGCCTTCTGGCGGCCTGGCGCGGCGGCTGGGTGGACAGCCTCTTGATGCGCATCGCCGATGTGCAGCTGTCTTTCCCGTCGATCCTGATCGCGCTTCTGATCTTCGGCATCGCGCGGGGCGTCATTCCGCCCGCTTATCGCGAGGAAATGGCGATCTGGGTGCTGATCGTGGCGATCGGGCTGTCGGACTGGGTGCAGTTCGCGCGCGTCGTGCGCGGCGCTGCACTGGTCGAGAAATCCAAGGAATACGTCCAGGCGGCGCGTCTGGTGGGCGCGCACCCCGCGCGCATCGTGCTGACGCATATCCTGCCGAACGTCATGGGGCCGGTCCTTGTGATCGCGACGATCGGGCTGGCGCTGGCCATCATCGCCGAGGCGACACTGTCGTTCCTCGGCGTCGGCGTGCCGCCGACGCAGCCCTCGCTGGGCACGCTGATCCGGATCGGGCAGGGGTTCCTGTTCTCGGGCGAATGGTGGATCATCCTGTTTCCCTCGATCGCGCTCCTGGCGCTGGCCTTGTCGGTGAACCTGCTGGGTGACTGGCTGCGCGACGCATTGAACCCGAGGCTGAAATGACCGAGCCGCTTCTTTCCGTGCGCGACCTCAGGGTCGAGTTTCCGACGCGGCGGGGCACGCTGACCGCGCTCGACGGCGTGTCCTTCGACATCATGCCGGGCGAGGTGCTGGGGATGGTCGGCGAAAGCGGCGCGGGCAAGTCGCTGACCGGGGCCGCGATCATCGGCCTTCTCGAACCGCCCGGCCGCATCGCGGGCGGCGAGATCCGCCTGCGGGGCGAACGCATCGACACTCTGGCCCCGGACGCCATGCGCAAGGTTCGCGGCAAGCGCATCGGCATGGTCTTCCAGGACCCGCTGACCAGCCTCAACCCGCTCTACACCGTTGCCCAGCAGATCACCGAAACGATCCGCACCCATGCCGATGTGTCCGAGGCCGAGGCGCGGCAGCGGGCCATCGCGCTGCTGGACCGGGTGGGCATCCCGGCAGCGGCGCGGCGGATCGACGATTACCCGCACCATTTTTCCGGCGGGATGCGCCAGCGCGTCGTGATCGCGCTGGCCTTGTGCGCCGAACCGGAACTGGTGATCGCCGATGAACCCACCACCGCGCTGGATGTCAGCGTGCAAGCCCAGATCATCGACCTGATCAAGGAAATCTGCGCCGAACGCGGTGCGGCGGTGATGCTCATCACCCATGACATGGGCGTGATCGCGGAAACCGCCGACCGGGTGGCCGTGCTCTATGCCGGGCGTCTGGCGGAAATCGGCCCCGTCAAGGATGTGATCCTGAACGCCGAACACCCCTATACCCGCGGGCTGATGGGCTCGATCCCCACCTTGACCCAGGAATCCGACCGGCTGGTGCAGATCCCTGGTGCCATGCCGCGGCTGACCGCCATTCCCCGCGGCTGCGCCTTCAACCCGCGCTGCGGCCAGGCGTTCGAGCGGTGCAGGCAGGACCGCCCCGACCCCGTCAACCGCCCTGGCAACCGTCAGGTCGCCTGCTGGCTGCATGCGCCGGAGGTGACCCATGGCTGAACCCCTGATCCGGGTGGAAAACCTCTGGCGCCGGTTCGACGTGTCGAAACCCTGGCTGAACCGGGTGATCGAACGCGAGGACCGCCAGTTCCTGACCGCCGTGGCCGATGTCAGCTTCGAGATCGGCAAGGGCGAAACCTTTGCGCTGGTCGGCGAAAGCGGTTCGGGCAAATCCACCATCGCCAAGATGATCGTGGGCCTGATCGGCGCCAGCCAGGGCCGCATCCTGTTCGACGGGCAGGACATGACCGCCATGGCCCCGGCCGAGTTGCGCGCGCTGCGGCGGCGGTTCCAGATGATCTTCCAGGACCCCTTTGCCAGCCTGAACCCGCGCTGGCGCGTGGGCGACATCATCGCCGAACCGATGCGCACCTTCGGCCTTGCCAGCGGCGAGGAGGCCGCGCGCGAGGTGGGCCGCCTGCTGGATACCGTGGGCCTGTCGGCGAAGGACGCCGAGAAATTCCCGCACGAATTTTCCGGCGGCCAGCGCCAGCGCATCGCGATTGCCCGGGCGCTGTCGTCAAAGCCCGAGTTCATCGTCTGCGACGAGCCGACCAGCGCGCTCGATGTCTCGGTGCAGGCGCAGATCCTGAACCTGATGCGCGACCTGCAGGACGA
>SBFT01000043.1 GCA_006227805.1 Paracoccaceae bacterium | reverse complement strand
ACCGGTTGTTCTGCCAATCCAACTAGCTGATCTGGAGACATTCGCTGACTCTGATCTGAGAGCCGAGGGCCTTAAGCTGGTGAATTTCTGGGCAAGTTGGTGTGCGCCTTGCCGGGTTGAACATCCGAATCTAATTGAACTTGCAAAAGAGTTTCCGATTTATGGCATTAACCGTGACTTGACCGATGCTGACGCGATCAAGTTTTTGGAAGAATTGGGTAATCCATATGTTGGTGTTCTGTTCGACCAGAACAATCGCCAATCTCTGGAATGGGGAGTGTATGGCTTGCCAGAAACCTTCTTGATTGGGACAGACGGTATCGTACTTGAGCGAATAGCTGGTCCCCTAACGCAGCGGGTCATCGCGGAAAGGCTGCGCCCGGCCATCGAACGCGCGACATCCAACTGAGCGCGCATTCCGCGCGCCCTGGTCCTCTTTCTGGTCCCAAATACGCAAATGGCGCACCGGATACCTCCGATGCGCCAGTGATCGTCCAGGGCCGATCGCCTCAGGCGGCGCTGGCCAGGTTGCGCAACACGTAGTGCAGCACGCCGCCATGCTCGATGTATTCGATCTCGATCGCGGTATCGATCCGGCACTTGATCTGGATCGTCTTTGTGCTGCCGTCGGCATAGGTGATGGTGCAGGGCACGTCCTGCAGAGGCTGGATCGTGTCGAGCCCGTGGATCGACACCGTCTCGTCGCCCTTCAGGCCCAGCGTCTTGCGGGTCTCGCCGGCGGTGAACTCGAAGGGGATGACGCCCATGCCGACGAGGTTCGAGCGGTGGATGCGCTCGAAGCTTTCGGCGATCACCGCCTTGACGCCCAGAAGCGCCGTGCCCTTGGCCGCCCAGTCGCGGCTGGAGCCCGCGCCGTATTGCTCGCCCCCGAAGATCACCAGTGGCGTGCCCTGCGCCTGCCAGGCCATCGATGCGTCATAGATCGAGGTCTGCCTGCCGTCGGGGCCGATGGTGTAGCCGCCTTCGACGCCGTCCAGCATCTCGTTCTTGATGCGGATGTTCGCGAAGGTGCCGCGCATCATGACCTCGTGATTGCCGCGCCGCGATCCGTAGGAGTTGAATTCGCGCGGGGCGACCTGGCGTTCGGTCAGGTAGCGGCCCGCGGGGGTCGTTTCCTTGAAGCTGCCGGCCGGGCTGATGTGGTCGGTGGTGATCATGTCGCCGAAGATGCCCAGGATGCGGGCCCCTTCGAGGTTCTCGATCTTCTTGGTGGCCATCGTGATGCCCTGGAAATAGGGCGGGTTCTGCACGTAGGTCGAGGTCGGCGGCCAGTCATAGGTCTGTTCGTCGGTCGTCTCGACGCTCTGCCACTTCTCGTCGCCCTTGAAGACGTCGGCGTATTTCGACTGGAAGGCCTCGCGGGTGACGGTCTTCTCGACCAGCGCTGCGATCTCGGCCTGGGTCGGCCAGACGTCCTTCAGGAAGACGTCCTTGCCGTCGGGGGTCTGGCCGATCGGGTCCTTCGTGATGTCGATGTCCATGGTGCCCGCCAGGGCATAGACCACGACCAGGGGCGGCGAGGCGAGGTAGTTGGCGCGCACGTCCGGGCTGATCCGGCCTTCGAAGTTGCGGTTGCCCGACAGGACCGAGACCGCGACCAGGTCGCCTTCGGCGATCGCGTCGCTGATTTCCTTCTGGAGCGGCCCCGAGTTGCCGATGCAGGTGGTGCAGCCATAGCCCACGAGGTTGAAGCCGATCTTGTCCAGATCGTCCTGGAGGCCTGCGGCCTCGAGATAGGCGGACACGACCTGGCTGCCGGGCGCGAGGGACGTCTTGACCCAGGGCTTGCGGTTCAGGCCCAGCGCCGCCGCCTTGCGCGCCACGAGGCCCGCCCCGATCATCACGTAGGGGTTCGAGGTATTGGTGCAGGAGGTGATGGACGCGATCACGACCTTGCCCGATTCCATCGCATAGGCCTCGCCCTTGACCGCGACCTGCTTGCCCAGGGGGCGCTTGAAGCTCTTCTCCATCTCCTGCCGGAAGGAGGCCTGCGCATTGGTCAGGGGCACGTAATCCTGCGGGCGTTTCGGACCCGAGATCGCGGGCACGATCGTCGACATGTCCAACTCCAGCGTGTCGGTGTAGACCGGCGCGTAATCGGCGCCGCGCCAGAAGCCGTTCTCCTTGGCATAGGCCTCGACCAGCGCCACGCGCGCCTCGTCCCGGCCGGTGTTGCGCAGGTAGCGGAGCGTTTCGTCATCCACGGGGAAGAAGCCGCAGGTCGCGCCATATTCCGGCGCCATGTTGGCGATCGTCGCGCGGTCGGCCAGCGGCAGGTGGTCGAGGCCGGGTCCGTAGAACTCGACGAACTTGCCCACGACGCCCTTGGCGCGCAGCATCTCGACGACCTTCAGGACAAGATCGGTGCCGGTGGTGCCTTCGACCATCGCGCCGGTCAGCCTGAAGCCCACGACTTCCGGGATCAGCATCGAGATCGGCTGGCCCAGCATCGCGGCCTCGGCCTCGATCCCGCCGACGCCCCAGCCGAGGACCGCGGCGCCATTGACCATGGTGGTGTGGCTGTCGGTACCCACCAGCGTGTCGGGATAGGCGACGGTCTCGCCCGCCTGGTCGGTATCGGTCCAGACGGTCTGCGAGAGGTATTCCAGGTTGACCTGGTGGCAGATGCCGGTGCCGGGGGGAACGACGCGGAAGTTGTTGAAGGCGTTCTGACCCCATTTCAGGAAGGTGTAGCGCTCCATATTCCGTTCGTATTCGCGGTCGACGTTCATCTGGAAGGCGCGGGGGTTGCCGAATTCGTCGATCATCACGCTGTGGTCGATCACCAGATCGACCGGGTTCAGCGGGTTGATCTTCTCGGGGTCACCGCCCAGAGCCACGATGCCGTCGCGCATCGCGGCGAGGTCGACGACAGCCGGCACGCCGGTGAAATCCTGCATCAGCACGCGCGCGGGGCGATAGGCGATCTCGCGCGGGTTCTGGCCGTTGTTCCTGGCCCAGTCCGAAAAGGCGCGGATGTCGTCGACGGTGACGGTCTTGCCGTCCTCGAAGCGCAGCATGTTCTCGAGCACCACCTTCAGGGCGGCGGGCAGGCGCGAGAAGTCACCAAGGCCTGCGGCCTCGGCGGCGGGAATCGAGTAATAGGCATAAGACTGTCCGCCCGCCTTCAGTGTGCGGCGTGTCTTGGCGGTATCCTGACCTACGGTGATGGGCATCTGGCACCTCTTTGGGATCGACGAAACGGGCTGGAGCTTTGCGCGTTATCTGCCTTGTCGCAGGCGCCGGATCAACATCAAAGAAGGGGGGTGCGTCAATTTTGTATACCATGGTATGCCGCTTGTCGGGCGCCCCGCCCGGACGCTCTCTCGAAACCTTGATTGGTTATTTCAGGACGGCTCGCCTAGATGCTTTGGACCGGACCCAGCTTCAGGTAGGCCGAGATGAAATCCCTGATCGCCATTGCTTCTGCCCTGTGGATCGCGGCTGCCGTGCCGGCGCTGTCGCAGACCAATCCCGTGGTCGTGGAATTGTTCACCTCGCAGGGTTGTTCGTCCTGTCCCCCGGCGGACGAGATGCTGCGCGAACTGGCGACCCGCGAGGACGTGATCGCGCTGGCGCTGCATGTCGACTACTGGGACTACATCGGCTGGAAGGATTCCTTCGCGCTGCCCGGCAATACCGAGCGCCAGAAAGCCTATGCGATGCAGGGCGGGCGGAATTCGGTCTACACGCCGCAAATGATCGTCAACGGCACCGATGACGTGGTCGGGCCCCGGGCGATGGAACTGGCGAAATACATCGCCGCGCACGCGGCCCTGCCCGACCGGGTGCGCCTGCAGGCGCGGCGCGACGGCGACCGCGTCCTGATAGGTGCGACGCTGCTGCCGGGGGCCGAACCGCGCGGCATGGTGGTGCAGCTGGTCCATTTCACCCCCGAGCAGAGCGTGGACATCACGCGGGGTGAGAATGCAGGCCGCAAGTTGACCTATACCAACGTGGTCGAGGACTGGATCATCCTGGGCGAATGGGACGGACGCGCGCCGCTCGAGATGAACGTGGCGGCGGGGGCAGACCTCCCCGGCGCGGTGCTGATCCAGTATCAGAATGCCGGGGCCATCGTCGCGGCGGCGCGCGTCGACTGAGCCGGACCCCGGAGCGCGCGCGCGCCGGCGCCGTCAGTACCAGGGCTTCCAGCGGCGGTGAATCCAGAACCATTGATCCATGTGGCGGCGCACCATCGCCTCGAGATCGTCGTTGATCGCCTGGCTCATGGTGAGGGGATCGCCATGCGGGATCGGCGCGTTCAGGTGCAGCGTGAAATCGAGGCCGTTGGGATCGCGGATCGCGTGGAAGGGGATGATCAGGGCGCCGTATTTCAGGGCCAGTTCCGCGGTCACGGTCGAGGTGGCGCAGGGCTGGCCGAAGAAGGTGAGGGCCGCGCCATCCTGCACATGCAGGTCGGTCAGGATCGCGACCATGCCGCCGGCGCGCAGGTGCTTGACCATCTCGATCATGCCCCGGCGGCCCTGTTCGAAGAGCGGCGTGCCGTTGGTTTCCATCGCGCGCACGTAGTGGGCGTTGAAATAGGGATTGGCCATCCGGCGATAGATCGCGCCCATGGGAAAGCCGCGCGGCACGAGGTTGGCGCGCATGGCGTCGTAATTGCCCAGATGTCCCCCCACCAGAAGGACAGGGCGGCCTTCGTCGCGCGCCTGCGTCAGGGCCGCCACTCCCGGGCCCTGGGGCGGGTGGGCATTGGCGCGTGCCTGGAAATCCTTGCCGGAATAGATCTCGATCAGGGTGCGGCCCGCATTGTCGGGCACGGCGCGGCAGAGGCGGCGCACCTCGGCCTCGGGCAGGTCGGGGCAGGCCAGGGCCAGGTTGTCGCGGATGCGGCGGTCGAAACCCGCCAGAGGCGACAGGATGCGGCTGACCAGCCAGCCCATCGTGCGCACGCGCAGCGCGTAAGGCAGCGCCAGCATCAGCCCGATCAGACCGCGTGCCGCCAGGTTGCCGACGAAATAGCCCGCACGGCGCGGACCGGAGAGGGTCGAGGGATCAGCGGGCATGA
>SBFT01000051.1 GCA_006227805.1 Paracoccaceae bacterium | reverse complement strand
ACATCCGCACCGGCGACATTCCCGGCGCCAGCGCGCGGCTGCAGTCCGTGATCGCCGACGCCGAGGTGACCTCGGACTTGCAAGACCGCGCGCGTCAGGCAATTGTGGCGCTGGGCGGCACGCCAGAGGCCGCGGGCGCGTCGGGCGGCTGACGCTCGGGCGCGCCGCATCAGGGATAGACGGAACAGGACAGGCCAGCCCATGCGCTCACTCACACCCGGATCCTTTCGTGGCCTGTGCCTGACCGGCTGTCTGCTGATGGGTCTGTCGGCCTGCGGCAACGACGACCTGATCCTGCCGGGCGAACGGGAAGACATCCGCCCCGCGCTGGCCGACCAGGCGGCGGCCGCCCGGGCCGAGGAGACCGGCCGCGCCATCAGCCTGCGGCCCGCCGTCACCAACGCCGAATGGACGCAGTCGCCCGGCACGCCCGCCTTCCGCACCGACCATCCCGCGCTGCGCGACGCGCCGCAACTGGCCTTCGCGGTCAACATCGGGGCAGGGGACAGCCGCAAGCAGCGCATCACCGCCGATCCCGTGGTGGGCGGCGGCCGCGTCTTCACGCTGGATGCAAGCGCCCGCGTGACCGCGGTCAGCCCCGAGGGCGCGGTGCTCTGGTCCGCCGACGTCCGTCCGGCCCGCGACAGCGACGGTGACGCGACCGGCGGCGGCATGGCCTATGCCGATGGCGCGCTCTATGTCTCGCTGGGCTTCGGCGAGGTGGTCAAGCTGGACGCCGCGACCGGGGCGAAGCTGTGGACCCAGCAGCTGGACGCGACCGGCAGCGGCTCTCCGGCGGTCGTGGACGGCTTCGTCTACCTGGTCGCGGGCGACGATACCGGCTGGGCGCTGCGCGCCGATACCGGCCGCATCGCCTGGCAGATCACCGCGACGCCTTCGGTTGCCAACGTTCTGGGCGCACCGGCGCCGGTCGTCGCGGGGGGGCTTGCGGTCTTCGCCTTCGGATCGGGCGAACTGGTCGCGACCTTCCGGCAGGGGGGCCTGCGCCGCTGGTCGGCCTCGGTCGCGGGCCAGCGCACGGGCCGCGTCGCCTCGCGCTTCTCGGATGTGACCGGCGCGCCGGTGGTGGTGGGCGATGTCCTTTATGCCGGAAACCATTCGGGGCGGCTGGTCGCCTTCTCGATGGGCAATGGCGAGCGCATCTGGACCGCGCGGGAAGGTGCGCTGAACCCGGTCTGGCCGGCGGGCGACAGCGTCTTCGCGGTCACCGACCGGAACGAGCTGATCCGCTTCGACGCGGGCGACGGCGCGGTGATCTGGCGGACCGAACTGCCCGGCTTCGTCAAGGACAAGCCCCGGCGCCGCGCGGCGATCGTGGGCCATTACGGTCCCGTCCTGGCGGGGGGGCGCCTGGTCGTGGTGTCGAACGACGGGCTGATGCGGTCCTTCTCGCCCGAGAGCGGCGCGCTTGTGTCCACGGTCGAGATTCCGGGCGGGGCCACCACGGGTCCGGCCGTCGCGGGCGGAACGCTCTACGTCGTCAACACGCGCGGCCAGCTTCTGGCTTTCCGTTGAGCGCGGGATGCGCTAAGGGGCGCGTCTGACCTTTTCGGAAAGCGGACGGACCCATGTCCTTCACCCTCGCCATCGTGGGACGGCCCAATGTGGGCAAGTCCACGCTCTTCAACCGCCTTGTCGGCAAACGCCTGGCGCTGGTCGATGACCAGCCCGGCGTCACGCGCGACCTGCGCGAAGGGTCCGCGCGGCTGGGCGATCTGCGGTTCACGGTGATCGACACCGCGGGCCTGGAGGAGGCGACCGACGACAGCCTCCAGGGACGGATGCGGCGGCTGACCGAACGCGCGGTCGACATGGCCGATATCTGCCTCTTCATGGTGGATGCCCGCGCCGGCATCACGCCGACGGACCAGGTCTTCGCCGACATCCTGCGCAAGCGGGCCGCCAACGTGATCCTGGTCGCCAACAAGGCCGAGGGCTCCGCCGCGGATGCCGGTGTCTTCGAGGCCTATGGCCTGGGCCTCGGCGATCCGATCCGCCTGTCGGCGGAACATGGCGAAGGTCTGCCCGAGCTTTATGCGCGGCTGCAACCGCTGGCCGACGCCTTCGACGAGCGGGCCGCCGCGCAGGACGAGGCCGAGGCGCCCGACACGGATGTCGACCTGCCCGAGGATGACGGCGCCGGGGAGGGCGAGGACGACGCGCCGCCCTTCCGGGTGCCCACCCCGTCGCGCCCCCTTCAGGTGGCGGTCGTCGGCCGCCCCAACGCGGGCAAGTCGACCCTGATCAACCGCATCCTGGGCGAGGACCGCCTGCTGACCGGCCCCGAGGCCGGGATCACCCGGGACGCGATCTCGATCCCGGTCACCTGGGACGGCGTGCCCATGCGGATCTTCGACACCGCCGGAATGCGCAAGAAGGCCAAGGTGCAGGAAAAGCTGGAAAGGCTCTCGGTCAGCGACGGTCTGCGCGCGGTCCGCTTCGCCGAGGTCGTGGTGGTCCTGCTGGATGCGGCGATCCCGTTCGAGACGCAGGACCTGCGCATCGCCGACCTGGCCGAGCGCGAAGGCCGCGCGGTGGTGATCGCGGTCAACAAGTGGGACCTGGAGGAGGACCGGCAAGGCAAGCTGCGGGCGCTCCGCGAGGCCTTCGAGACGCTGTTGCCGCAACTGAAGGGGGCGCCGCTCGTCACCGTGTCGGCGGCGACGGGCAAGGGTCTCGACCGGTTGCAGGCGGCGATCGTGAAGGCCTACACGGTCTGGAACGCGCGCGTCTCGACCGCGCGGCTGAACCGCTGGCTGGCGGCCATGGTGGCCCAGCATCCGCCGCCCGCGCCCCAGGGCAAGCGGATCAAGCTGCGCTACATGACGCAGGCCAAGACGCGGCCTCCGGGATTCGTCGTGATGTGCAGCCATCCCGACAAGGTTCCCGCCGCCTATACGCGATACCTGGTGAACAACCTGCGCGCAGATTTCGACATGCCGGGCACGCCGATTCGCCTGACCCTGCGGGGCCAGGGCGACAAGAACCCCTTCAAGGGACGCCGCGCGCGCAACGCAGGCGCGCTGAAGAAGCATCTGGGCCCACGCAAGGGTTGAGCGGGCGCGGCGAAAACCCGCATCCCTGCCGCGGATGGGATGGCGAAAACTTGTCGTAAAGACGCATAATTCCTATGTCAGAGGGGTGGGTGGCGCCTCTCGCGGCGCGAGGACGGAGAGCATCTGACGGGGGACGGACATGAACTTGCGCGATTTCACACGCAAGTATTGCGAGAAGGACAACCGGATCGCGGCGGCCAGCTTTTTCGGGACATTCGCGGTCTATTTCGCATCGCTCTGGCTGGCGATCACGTTCCGGGATGTCTGGGCGGTGATGATCCCGGCAGGGGTGGTCCATGCCTTCGCCTCGGTCCGGCTCTACGTGCTGCAACACGATACCGGGCATCTGTCGCTGTTCCGGACCCGCGCCCAGAACACCGCCGCGGGGATCGCGCTGTCGCCCTTCACCTTCGCGCCCTACGAGGTGATGAAGCAGAACCACAACCTTCATCACGCGGGCATGGGCAATCTCGATCATCGCGACACGGGCGAGATCCACACCATGACGCTGCGCGAATGGAACGAGGCCGGGTTCTGGACGCGCCTGCGGTATCGTCTCTACCGCAATCCGTTCATCCTGGTGCCGATCGGGGCGGCCTTTACCTATTTCATCCGCTACCGCTGGCCCAAGAACACGACGCGCTTCGGCGTGGGCGCGGTGCTGATGCACAACGCCATGGTCGCGGCCTGGGTCGGGCTGATCTGGGCCTGGTCGGGCTGGGCGGGTCTGGGTGTCTATTTCGCCTTCGCGTTCCTCGGCGGCATGATCGGGGTGTTCCTGGTCTATCTGCAGCACAATTTCGAGGACACCTATTGGGACCGCCGCCCGCATCTCGACCCCCAGGTCGCGGCGTTGCAGGGATCCTCGGCGCTGGATTTCGGCCATTGGTTCGACATCGCGGTCGCCAACATCACCTGCCATGACCTGCACCACTTCAACGCCAACATCCCCAGCTACCGGCTGCGCCAGGCGCGGTACGCCCTTCCCGAGGAGATCGCGCCCCGCCGCATCGGTTTCGTCGAGGCGGTCAAGGCGCTGAACCTGAAGCTCTGGGACGAGGATGCGCGCCGCCTGGTGCCTTTCCCGAAGGCGCCGACCCGGCGCATGGCGGAGGCGCAAGGGGGGCTTTGCCCCCCTCGGCCCTGACGGGCCTCACCCCCCAGGATATTTGGTGCGAGAGGAAGGCAGGAGGAAGACAGCGGCCGGATTTCCCTGTCCGCGCGCGGCTCAGGCGCGCGGGATCGTCATGGCGCGGATGGCCAGCAGGCCGACGATGCCTGCGCCCGCCAGCGCCAGGATCGCCACGAGAAGTTGAGCCGACCCGATGGTGTTGACCGCGACTGCAAGAAAGGCCCAGACCACCGCGATCCCGTATTCCGGCACGCCTTCCAGCGCGACCTGGATCACCGATGCGAGGACCGTGGCGACCACGAGGCACAGGATCGCGGCCTGAATCTCTCCCATCAGGCCCCAGCCGGCAAGCACAAGTCCCACCGCCACGCAGGAGGCGGCCGACAGCCATCCGGCATAGAGCCCGATCGGCGCACGCGCCCACCAGCGGTCGAGAAGGGGGGCCGCGAAAAGCGCCTTCAGGGCCGGGATCAGCATGGCCCAGATCAGCACCGTCGCCGCCACGGGCGACAGCTTCGCCACCGGCAGCCAGCTTGCGCCCACCGCGAGGCTGAGCGCCAGCCAGGGCCGCATCTCGGCCCAGTCGGGCGCGGTGCGCCGCGCGATCAGCCCGAAGAGCGCGGATGCGGTCAGGCCCAGGTAGATCAGGCCCCAGATCGCGAAGGCATAGCCAGCAGGCTGGACGGCCGGATCGTCCTGCGGGACCGGGAACTGGTCGGGGGCGAAGCCGCCGAAATCGGGCACGACGAAACTGGAGGCGCCGAAGGCCAGCGCCGCCAGCACCACGGCCACGGCCCAGAGGGTCATGCGCGCGTCGTCGCTCATGCCAGCGCACCCTCGGCCGTCA
>SBFT01000176.1 GCA_006227805.1 Paracoccaceae bacterium | reverse complement strand
CAGACGGCGGGCCAGGATGTCGGGCGAGGCGGTCAGTTCCAGGACGATCAGGCCGGGGAAGGCCGCCGCGGCCTCGGCCAGGACCCCGCGCGAGAGGTTGGCGAGAACCTCGCCCCCCGCCGCGACCCGCGCCGCAAGAGCGATGGGCAGGCCATAGCTGAGACCATGCGCCGACCAGGACAGGCAGAAGGCCCCCGCGGCGCGCATCGTCTCGAATGTCTCGTCGCTCACCGCGTCGAAGGCCTCGCCGCCCAGATCGGCCGGGCGGGTGATCGTCCGCCGCACCACGCCGATCGCGGGACAGGCGGCGGCGATGCCGGACATCACACTGTCCTTGCCCACGCCCGAAGGCCCGACGACGGCGATCAGCCGGCCGCTCATGCCGCCGCCTTCGGCGCAAAGGCCGAGACATCGATCTCGCGGTCGCAGACGCGGGCGCGGGCGGCCTCGTCGTGGAAGATGCCGATGATGGCCGCGCCGCGCGCCTTGGCCTCATCGATCAGCGACAGGACGACCGCGCGGTTGGCGGCGTCGAGGCTGGCCGTGGGTTCATCGAGCAGCAGCGCCGGGAAAGGATGAGCGAAGCCGCGCGCGATGTTCACGCGCTGCTGCTCTCCGCCCGAGAACGTGGTGGGCGACAGCTGCCAGAGCGGTGCGGGAATGTTCAGGCGCTTCAGGAGTTCGGCTGCCCGGTCGCGCGCGGCGTCCTGCGACGCGCCCAGCGCCCGCAGCGGTTCGGCCACCACGTCCAGCGTCGGCACGCGCGGCAGCACGCGCAGGAACTGGCTGACATAGCCCAGGGTCTCTCGGCGCAGGCGGATGACCTCGCGCGGGGCGGCCTGCACGATGTCGAGGCCGCCGATCCGGATGCGGCCCGAGGCGGCGCGGTAGTTGCCGTAGATCATCCGCATCAGCGTCGACTTGCCCGCGCCCGAAGCCCCGGTCAGCGCCACGCATTCGCCGGGGGCCACGCGCAGGGCCGCCCCTTCCATCACGCGCAGCACCGCCCCGCCCTGGTTGTGCAGGGTGAAGGTCTTCGACAGGTTCTCGATCTCGATCATGGCATCACACCTGCAGCACGCTGGACACAAGAAGCTGGGTATAGGCGTCCTGAGGATCGTCGAGGACCTGGTCGGTGAGGCCCGCTTCGACCACGCGGCCCGCCTTCATCACCATCAGCCGGTCCGCCAGCAGGCGCACCACGGCCAGGTCATGCGTCACGATGATCGCCGAAAGCCCCATGTCGCGCACGAGGCCCCGCAGAAGATCGAGAAGCCGCGCCTGGACCGACACGTCGAGCCCGCCGGTCGGTTCGTCCATGAACACCAGCCGCGGCCCCGTCACCAGGTTGCGCGCGATCTGCAACCGCTGCTGCATCCCCCCCGAAAAGGTGGTGGGCCGGTCGTCGATGCGGGCGGGGTCGATTTCGACCCGGGTCAGCCAGTCCTCGGCGCTTCTGCGTATCGTGGCGTAATTCCGCGCGCCCACCGCCATCAGGCGTTCGCCCACGTTCCCCCCGGCCGAGACGCCCATGCGCAGCCCGTCGCGGGCGTGCTGGTGGACGAAGGCCCAGTCGGTGCGCGACAGCATCCGCCGTTCCGGTTCGCTCATGCGCAGGACGTCGCGCGGGCCGTCCGCCCGGGTGTCGAACATCACGCGCCCGGCCTCCGGCGCCAACTGACCGGCGATGCAGCGCAACAGCGTCGTCTTGCCCGATCCGCTTTCGCCGACGATGCCCATGACCTCGCCCGGCCAGAGATCGAAGGACACGTCGCCACAGGCCAGGTGCGCGCCATAGCGCCTGGTCAATCCCACGACCGAAAGAAGGGGTGTGTCGGTCATGCCGCGTCCTTTCCGCGATGTCCCCGCGCCCGGCGCGCCTCGCAATGGTCGGTGTCCGAACAGATGAACATCCGCCCGCCCGCGTCGTCGGTGATGACCTCGTCGAGATAGGTGTCGGTGGCGCCGCAGAGGCTGCAGGGGTGATCGGCGCGCGAGGCCTCGAAGGGGTGATCCTCGAAATCGAGGCTGACGACCTTCGTATGGGGCGGCAGCGCATAGATGCGCTGTTCGCGTCCGGCGCCGAACAGCTGGATCGCGGGGCAATCCGAAAGCTTGGGGTTGTCGAATTTCGGGATCGGCGAGGGATCCATCACATAGTGCCCCTCGACCTTGACCGGATAGGCGTAGGAGGTGGCGATATGCCCGTGCCGCGCGATGTCCTCGTAGAGCTTGACATGCATCAGCCCGTATTCCTGAAGCGCGTGCATCTTGCGCGTCTCGCTCTCGCGCGGTTCCAGAAAGCGCAGCGGCTCGGGGATAGGCACCTGGTAGACCAGGATCTGGTCGTCGCGCAGCGGCGTCTCGGGGATGCGGTGGCGGGTCTGGATCACCGTGGCCTCGGCGGTGCGCGTGGTGGTGGCGACGCCCGCGGTGGCCTCGAAGAACCGGCGGATCGACACCGCGTTGGTGGTGTCGTCGGCGCCCTGGTCGATCACCTTCAGCCGGTCCTGCGGCGTCAGGACCGAGGCCGTCACCTGCACGCCGCCGGTGCCCCAGCCATAGGGCATGGGCATCTCGCGGCTGGCGAAGGGCACCTGGTAGCCGGGCACCGCCAGCGCCTTCAGAAGCGCGCGGCGGATCATCCGTTTCGTCTGTTCGTCGAGATAGGCGAAGTTGTAGTCCGCCTGCTGCACGGTTCCGGTCATGCCTTTGCCCCATTCTTCGCGGACAAGCGGCGGCGTGCGGAGGGCCTGCCATGGACGCGATTCTGTCTGAGATGATGACGACTTTCCTGCTGCCCGCGGCGGCGCTGTTCGGCGCGGGCGCGGCGCTGCTGATGGTGCTGCGCTGGCTTCTGATGCGCTTTGCGCCGCGCTGGATGGTCGGGCCGAACGGGTTCCTGATCGACACGACGGGCGGGCTGGGCATCTTTCAGATGCGCGACACGCAGATGATGGATTATCAGCGCCGCACCGATGCCGCATCCGGCGGCAGTGACCACGGCCCGATCTGCTGAGGCAGGCCCCGCGTGGCGGGAAAGGGGGTTGGTCATTCGGCGGCCTCCTGACGTGTCGCCTGCATCGCCTCGGCCCTGAGGCGGCGGATCAGTTCCAGTTCGGACTGGAAATCGACGTAATGCGGCAGCTTGATGTGTTCGAGAAAGCCCGTCGCCTGGATGTTGTCGGCGTGATAGAGGACGAATTCCGCATCCTGCGCGGGCGCGCCCTCGTTGTCCTCGCCCAGTTCCTCCCAGCGCAGCGCCCGGTCGACCAGCGCCATCGAGATCGCCTTGCGCTCGGACTGGCCGAAGACGAGGCCATAGCCGCGGGTGAATTGCGGCGGTTCGGTCCTCGAGCCGGTGAACTGGTTCACCGTCTCGCATTCGGTCAGGGTGATCTCGCCGATCCCGATGGCGAAGCCGAGCTCGGGTATGTCCATCTCGACGGCGACGCGGCCGATGCGCAACTCGCCCACGAAGGCGTGGTTGCGGGCATAGCCGCGCTGGGTGGAATAGGCCAGCGACAGGGTGAAGCCCTCGTCCGCGCGCGCCAGGGCCTGCAGCCGCAGCGCCCGGTCGGCGGGCATGGCGAGCGGTTCGCGCGTCAGGTCGGGCGGCGTGGCCTCGCCCTCTCCTGCCGGTTCGATCAGGCCTTCGCGGTTCAGGAAATCCGACACCCGGGGCATCTGCCCTGCCGCCGCGACCTGCTGCGACACCGCGCTTTCGGGCGTCCCGCCCTCGGCCGCCAGGCGGAAATCCAGCAGGCGATGCGTATAGTCGAAGGTCGGCCCCAGGACCTGCCCGCCCGGCAGGTCCTTGAAGGTCGCGCTGATGCGGCGGTCGCAGTCCATGGCGCCGGTCTCCACCGGGCGCGACGCGCCGAAGCGCGGCAGCGTGGTGCGATAGGCCCGGATCAGGAAGATCGCCTCGATGAGGTCTCCGCGTGACTGCTTGATCGCCAGCGCGGCCAGATCGGGGTCGTAGAGCGATCCCTCCGCCATCACGCGATGCACGGCGAGCGTCATCTGTTCGCGGATCTGCGCGACCGAGACTTCGGCGACCGAAGGATCGCCGCGGCGGTCCTCGGCCAGCCAGGCATGGGCATTCTCGATCGCGCGTTCGCCGCCCTTGACCGCCACATACATCAGAGCACCTCGACCGACCGGGGAAGCGCGGCGATGTCGTCGCCGCAGGTGAAGATGAAATCGAGCCCAAGCGGAAACAGCGCCCGGTTGGCCCGGAATGCCGCCGGATCGGGCAGCGGCAGGGACGCCGTATCGCGGATGCCGGGCCCGCGCAGGGTGACGCCGCCCGCGGCCAGTGCAGGCATCTCGACGATCAGCGTGGCCGAGCGGTCGGGATAGTCGGGCGTCCCGACCGCATAGCGCGACAAGGGCGCCAGATCGGGCCAGGTTCCCAGTGCGAAGGCGCAGTGCCCGGCCCCGACCACGGGCGCGCCGGTGTGGAAGGCCAGCCAGTCGCGGACCTCCGCCCGGTCATGCGCGCCGCCCAGGAAGACCGGCGTTTCGGGGTCGCACAGGGTCAGAAGCACCGCGCCGGCCGCGCGCGACAGGGGCGCGGGGGGTGCCGCGCCCTCGATCCTGCGGATCGTCCCCGGGCGTGCCATAACGTCGAGCAGCGCCCGGAAGGCCAGCGCGGACCCCAGGGGCGGCGTCTCGAAACCGCCGGTCAATGCAGCCGTCGTCATTGGTCTTCCCCGCGCGCCAGAGTGAGAAAATCGACCTTCGTCGCAGCGGCGCGCGCCGCGCGTCGGGCGCTGCGCGCCTCGGCCTCGCGGCGCAGGGGATCGAGGACCTGCGCATCGATCCGGGCGGCGGCCTCGGTCTGCATGAGGGCATCGACCAGGGCCGCGGCTTCCGCGCATGTCTTGCGCCGCCCCATCACGTAGGCATGTCCGACCGTTCCATCCGCCAGCTTCAGCGAACAGCGCGTCACGGTCATTTCGCCCAGGTTGAAGGCAGCCCCTGTTCCGCCGGTGCGCCCCCGGACCATCACGGCTCCGATCTCGGGCGCGCGCAGCCAGTCGAACCCGGGCCGCGCGATGGC
>SBFT01000341.1 GCA_006227805.1 Paracoccaceae bacterium | reverse complement strand
ACGGAATTGCCGCGGCTCGGCATTTTCCTCTTGATTTCATGCCGCGGGTCGGAGAGAATGAATGAGTGTTCATTCAGAATCAACCCCACACCCTCGATCGAGAAGGAGGTCCGACGTGGCGTACAAGGTCGACCTGCGTGATGTGAAGTTCCAGCTGTTCGAGTGGCTTCCGACCGCGAAGCTGCTGGAGGCGGAGAAGTTCGCCGACTGGGACGTGGAGAACGTCGGGATGGTCATCGAGGAGGCGCTGAAGATCGCCCAGGAGCAGATGGCCGCCTGCAACGTCGACGGCGACCGGGTCGGGGCGCAGTGGAAGGACGGCGTGGTCACCATGCCCGACTCCTTCAAGCCGGTCTTCGACACCATCGCCGAGGGCGGCTGGATCGGCCTGCTCGCGAGCCCCGAGTTCGGCGGCATGGGCCTGCCGGTGACGGTCACGACGGCCGTCAACGACATGATGTCGGGCGCGGCCCTGTCGCTCGGTCTCAACCCGCTGCTCACCCAGGGCCAGATCGAGGCGCTGGAGCATCACGCCAGCGACGCGATCAAGGAGATGTATCTGCCCAAGCTGATCAGCGGCGAATGGACCGGCACGATGAACCTGACCGAACCCCAGGCGGGATCGGACGTGGGCGCGCTGATCACCAAGGCCGAACGCAACGACGACGGCAGCTTCGCGATCAGCGGCCAGAAGATCTACATCACCTGGGGCGATACCGACTTCGCCGCGAATGTCTGCCACCTGGTGCTGGCGCGCATCCCCGGCGCCAGCCCCGGCACCAAGGGCATCAGCCTGTTCCTTGTCCCGAAGTTCATCCCCGACGCCCAGGGCAATCCCGGCGTCGCCAACAGCCTCCGCGTCGTCAGCCTGGAACACAAGCTGGGCCTGCACGGCTCGCCCACCTGCGTGATGCAGTATGACCGCGCCACCGGCTGGCTGGTGGGCGAGGAGAACGACGGCATGGCCGCGATGTTCACCATGATGAACAACGCGCGCCTGGGTGTCGGCGTGCAGGGCGTGGGCATCGCCGACGGCGCCTTCCAGAACGCCTTCGAATACGCGCTGAACCGCAAGCAGGGCCGGTCCTACCACGGCTACACGATCGCCGCCCATGCCGATGTGCGCCGGATGCTGACGTCGATGAAGGCCGATCTCTTCGCCGCGCGCGCGATCGCGCTGTCCTGCGCCGTGGCGATCGACATGACCACCGCGACGGAGGATCCGGAATGGGCAGCGCGCGCCGCGTTCCTGACGCCCATCGCCAAGGCCTTCGGCACCGACATCGGCAACGAGGTCGCCAATACCGGCATCCAGGTCCATGGCGGCATGGGCTTTGTCGAGGAGACCGGCGCGGCGCAATTCGCCCGCGACGTGCGCGTGACCACGATCTACGAGGGCACGAACGGCATCCAGGCGATGGACCTGGTGGCGCGCAAGATGGCCGACGGGGGCGAGGCCGCGCACCGCATCCTGGACGAGATCGAAGCCCGCGCCGAGGAGGCCCGCGCCCTGGGCGGCGAGATGGCGGAGCTGGCCGAGGGGGTCTGGCAGGCGACCGAGAGCCTGCGCGAGGCCACCGAATGGCTGGTCGCGCAGGAGGACCTGACCGATCGCTTCGCGGGCGCGGTTCCCTATCTGCGCGCCTTCGCCCGGGTTCTGGGCGGGCATTTCCACCTGAAGGCCGCGCTGGCCGACCGCGACGGCCCGCGCCTGGCGCTGGCGCGGTTCTACATCACGCGGCTTCTGCCCGAACACGAGGGCCTGCTGGTCCATGCCCAGCGCGGTTCGGCCGATCTCTATGCCTTGAGCCTCGACGACCTCGCGGCGTAGTAAGGGCCCCGACGCGGCGCGATGGCCGCGCAGAAAGGCGGCAGACGTGGATGGCATGACCGAGGGCCTCAGGTACCCGTTCGAAACCGCGCCCGAGCGGGGGCAGGCCGTGCAGGTGGCCGATGGCGTCCTGTGGATGCGCCTGCCGCTGCCGATGAAGCTGGACCATGTGAATGTCTACGCGCTGGACGATGGCGATGGCTGGACGGTGATCGACACCGGCTTCGCCTCGAAACTCGGCCGCCAGATCTGGGCCGAGCTGATGGCGGGCCCGCTGGCGGGCAAACCGGTGAGCCGTGTCGTTGTCACCCATCACCACCCCGATCACGTGGGTCTTGCCGGCTGGTTCCAGTCCGATCACGGGGCCGAACTGATCACCACCCGCACGGCCTGGCTGTTCGCGCGGATGCTGATGCTGGACCGGCAGGAGGTGCTGCCCGAGGAAACCCTGGCCTTCTACCGCAGCGCCGGGATGGATCCGGACATCCTGGAACAGCGCCGCACCGACAGGCCCTTCAACTTCGCCGATGTCGTGGCGCCCATGCCGCTCGGCTATACCCGCATCCGGCAGGGCGACAGGATCGCGATGGGCGGGCGGACCTGGGACATCCATATCGGCAATGGCCACGCCCCCGAACATGCCACCTTCTGGAGCCGCGACGACGACCTGGTGATCGCGGGCGACCAGATCCTGCCCTCGATCAGTCCGAACCTGGGCGTCTACGCGACCGAACCGATGGCGGACCCGGTTTCGGACTGGCTGGAAGCCTGCGAAAGGCTGTCGGCGCTGGTCCGGCCCGGCCACCTGGTCCTGGGCGGCCACAAGCTGCCCTTCACCGGCCTGGGCCTGCGGATGCGCCAGCTGATCGAGAACCATCACGGCGCGCTGCGCCGCCTGCTGGATCACCTCGACCAGCCGCGGACCGCCGCCGATTGCTTCGCGCCGCTGTTCAAGCGCAATATCGGTGCGGGCGAATACGGTCTGGCCCTGGTCGAGGCGGTGGCGCATGTCAGCCATCTCTACCAGGCGGGCCTGGCCACGCGCGAAAGGCGCGAAGACGGTGCCTGGACCTATCGGCGGAAGGATCCGGAATGACGAGAGGGCAGGACGGCCATGACATCCGCACCACGGCGGAAGCCGGCGAGGACGCCGCGATGCCCCGCCGCCGCGAGGTCCATGCCGACCCCGACACCGCCCCCGCTCCCTGCGAGGTGCCCGAGGAACTGCAGGAACCCATCGACGGCAAGAGCCCGGCGCAATGGGCCTATGAACGCCTGATCCTCTACATCCAGGACTTCGAGGACCAGCTCGACGCCCAGCACGAGGTCGCCATGGGCTTCGCCGGCGGCGACCTGGGCGTCCTGCGGATCGAGGGCATGGGCTTTTTCGACCCCGACATCGTCACCTTCTTCGGCAGCGACGAGAACGGCACGCGCACCCAGCTGATCCAGCATGTCAGCCAGCTGAACGTGATGCTGCGCGCGCTGCCCCGCGCGCCCGACAGCCCCGAACCCACGCGCATCGGCTTCCGGCTTGCCCGGGGCCTGTCGGCCAGGTCCGACGGCGGCAAAAGCTGAGACCTGCGCCCGTTTGACGTGGTGACAGGCCGGGACGAATCCAGTATCCAGCCGAAAACATGCAAACAGGAAGCATCACATGGCAGACCACAAGCCCGGCGACATGGACATCACCGAACAGCAGAAGACCTTCGACGGCTTCATGAAATTCACCACCTGGTCGGTGATCTGGATCATCGTCCTGCTGATCCTGATGGCGATCTTCATCACCTGACGGGACGGCCCGCAAGGCGCTGCGAAGGAGGAGCGGTGATGCGCAACCTTTTCTGCATTCTCGCCGTGATCGCCGTCCTGGCGGGTTGCACCAACTCGCCCCAGTCGCCGAACGCCGACGACGCCACCATCGCGGCGGTCTCCTACAAGAACCAGGGCCCGACCACGCTGACGCTCTACACGGTCCTGAACAACCGCACCAATGCGGGCGCGCACACGTCGCTTCTGATCGGCGCCTCGGAACGCGTCCTGTTCGACCCGGCCGGATCGTTCAAGGCGAAGGGCATTCCCGAGCGCAACGACGTCCTCTTCGGTTTCTCTCCGGAAGTCGAGCGCATCTATGCCGGCGCCCATGCGCGCGAGACCTACCGCGTCGTGATCCAGACGCTCGAGGTCAGCCCGCAGCAGGCCGAACAGGCCTATCGCCTCGCGCTTCAGGCGGGGCCGGTGGCGGGCGGGTTCTGCGCCAGCGCGACCGCCGGCATCCTGCGCCAGATCCCGGGTTTCGAGACCATCCGGGGCACCTTCTATCCCGACCGCCTGATGACCGATTTCGGGAAGATCCCCGGGGTCCAGACCCGCATCTACCGCGAATACGACGATCCCAGCCTCGAAAAGGCGCTGGCCGCGCTGAACTGAGCGCTCAGCCCAGCAGGAACAGAAGCGCCCACAGCGTCGCGGCCCCCGCGCCGATCGCGGCCAGCACGTTGCGCGTGATCAGCCCCGCCGCCACCGTGGCGAAGGCTGCGGCCATCCGCGCGGCGTCGGGTTCGCCCCCGGTCGCGGCTGGCCACAGGACCAGCGGTGCGACCAGCGCGGGCAGGACCGCGACCGCGGTATAGCGCAGGTGGCGCAGGATCCAGTCGGGCATCGGACGGTCGCCGATCCAGCCCAGGAAGACGAAGCGCAGGCCGAAACTGCCCAGGCCAAGTCCCAGGATGACCAGCCACAGCGTGGCGCGATCCATCTCGGCCAGGCTCATGTCCAGCGCCCCTTGGCGCGCAGCCACAGCTCGACCCGCGCGCCCGCCATCATCCCCGCCAGACCGCCCACGATCAGGCCGAGGTTGTAGGGCAGACCGGCCGCGACCAGCGCCACCACGATCGCCACCGCCGCCGCCGCGACATGCGCCATCGTGCGCAGCATCGGCATCACCAGCGCCAGGAAGGCGATGGGCACCACGAAGTCGAGCGCCCATTCCGGCGGGATTCGGCTGCCCACCAGCGCGCCCACCAACGTGAAGCCATACCAGATCGGGCAGACCGGCGTCACGACACCGAAGAAGAAGGCCATGCGTTCGGACAGCGTCATCGGCGGGCCGGCCTCGTAGCGGGCGATGGAACAGGCATAGGGCTGGTCCACCAGGAAATAGGCCGCCAGCGCCCGCTGCCACAGGGGCGCGCCGCCGATCCAGGGCGTGAGCGAGGCCGAATACATCGCCATGCGCAGGTTCA
>SBFT01000354.1 GCA_006227805.1 Paracoccaceae bacterium | reverse complement strand
CAGGTGATAGGCGATGTCGGCATGGCCGGGGCGGAAGGCACGGGCGATGTCGCCGTAATCCTTGGACCGCTGGTCGGTGTTCTCGATCATCAGCTGAACCGGCGTGCCGGTGGTCCGGCCCTCGAAGACGCCGGAGAGGATGCGCACCTCGTCCGCCTCGCGCCGCTGGGTCGTGTACTTGTTCTGCCCCGGCTTTCGGCGGTCCAGCCAGTGCTGGATCATGGCCTCGTCGATCGGCACGCCCGGCGGACAACCGTCCACCGTGGCGCCCAGGGCGGGCCCATGGCTTTCGCCCCAGGTGGTGACGCGGAACATGCGCCCGAAAGTGTTGAAGGACATCGCTCGCCTCCCCGACAGGTCTCGTCTGCGGCAATAAGGGCGAAGGGCCACCTTGCCAAGCGGCGCACCCGATTTCTTGCAAAGAAATCGGCCCGGAAAATTCGAAATTCTCCGGGCGCCTTGCCAGCGCACGCGCGCGGCTCTATACCCGGCGTCACCTCGGGGTGCCCTGTGACGCAGGGCTGAGATGCGCAAGCGAACCCGTTGAACCTGAACCGGCTAGTACCGGCGGAGGGAAGGTAAAGGATTGAAACTCCTCCCTTGCCCTGTCGCCGCAAACGGAGGATGCCAATGAAGTATCTTGCATTTGCTGCGGGCGTTTTGACTGCAACGGCCGCATGGGCCGAGAAGCCCGTCCTGACCATCTACACCTATGACAGCTTCGTCGCCGACTGGGGCCCCGGCCCGCAGATCGAGGCGGCGTTCGAGGCCACCTGCGACTGCGACCTGCAATTCGTGGCCGCGGGCGACGGCGCGGCCCTTCTGGCACGCGTCAAGCTGGAAGGCGCACGCACGGACGCCGACATCGTGCTGGGCCTCGACACCAACCTCACGGCCGCGGCGGTCGAGACCGGCCTCTTCGCGCCGCATTCGGTGACGGCGGACTACGACCTGCCCGTCGCCTGGGACGACGCGACCTTCGTGCCCTACGACTGGGGCTATTTCGCCTTCGTCCACAACGCGGAGCTGGCCGCACCGGCGAACTTCCGGGCCCTGGCCGAAAGCGACCTGAAGATCGTGATCCAGGACCCGCGGTCGTCCACGCCGGGACTGGGCCTGCTGATGTGGGTCAAGACCGCCTATGGCGACGAGGCCCCCGCGATCTGGGAAGGGCTGGCCGACAACATCGTCACCGTCACCAAGGGCTGGTCCGAGGCCTATGGCCTGTTCCTCGATGGCGAGGCGGACATGGTCCTGTCCTACACGACCTCGCCCGCCTATCACCTGATCGCCGAGGATGACGCGACCAGGGCCGCCGCCGCCTTCGACGAGGGCCATTACCTTCAGATCGAGGTGGCCGGCAAGCTGGCCGGGACCGATCAGCCCGAACTGGCGGACCGCTTCCTGGCCTTCATGGTGACCGAAGCCTTCCAGAGCGTGATCCCCACGACCAACTGGATGTATCCCGCGGTCACCCCGGAAAGCGGCCTTCCTGCAGGCTTCGAGACGCTGACCGTTCCGGAAAGGGCGCTGCTGGTGCCACCGGCGCAGGCAAGCGAGGTCCGCGACGCCGCGTTGGCCGAATGGCTGGCCGCGCTCAGCCGGTAAGCCCCGCGGCGGGACTTGCCGCGGCGGCCCTGGTCGCCGCGGTGATCCTGGGCCCGGTGGCGGCCGTGCTCTGGCGCGCCGAGGGGGGTCGGGGCCTCGGACCCGCCGACTGGGCCGCGATCCGCTTTTCGGTGACGCAGGCGGTCCTGTCCGCGACGCTGTCGGTCGCGCTGGCGATCCCGGTCGCCCGCGCGCTGGCGCGGCGCGGCTTTCCGGGCCGCGCTGTTCTGGTGACACTGCTGGGGGCGCCCTTCATCCTGCCGGTGATCGTCGCGGTCTTCGGCCTCCTGGCGGTCTTCGGACGCAGCGGCTGGATCAGCGACGCGGCTTCCCTCGTCGGCCTGCCGCCCCTTCAGATCTACGGGTTGCACGGCGTCGTCCTGGCCCATGTCTTCTTCAACCTGCCGCTGGCCACAAGGCTGATCCTGCAGGGCTGGCGCGACATTCCCGCCGAGCATTTCCGCCTGGCCGCTCAACTGGGCTTCGGCCCCCGCGACAGCACGCGCTGGCTGGAACGCCCGATGCTGGCGCGGCTGGTTCCCGGCATCTGGGCGGTGGTCTTCGCGATCTGCCTGACCAGCTTCGCGGTGGCGCTGACGCTGGGCGGCGGACCGCGCGCGACCACCGTGGAGCTGGCGATCTACCAGGCGTTCCTTTTCGACTTCGACCTCGGACGCGCGGCGCTTCTGGCGCTGATCCAGATCGCGCTCGCGGGAAGTGCCGCCGCCCTGGCCCTGTGGCTATCGCCCGGCGAAGGGTCGGGCGGGGGGCTCGACCGCATGACCCGCCGCTGGGACACGGGCGGGCCCGGCCTCGCCCTGTGGGACGGCGCGCTGATCGCGCTGACCGCGCTGTTCCTGCTGCTGCCGCTGGCCGCGATCGTGGCGGACGGTCTGGGCGGCCTGACCCGGCTGCCGCCGCAGGTCTGGGAGGCCAGCCTGCGCTCGGTCCTCGTCGCGCTGGCCTCGACCGCCCTGATGCTGGTGCTGGCCTTGCCGATGGCGCTGGCGGTGGCCTCGGGCCGACGCCTGGCAGGCGACGGCGCGGGGATCCTCGGGCTGGCGGCCTCGCCCCTGGTGATCGGGACGGGGTTCTTCATCCTTCTGAACCCGTGGATCAGTCCTGCATCGCTGGCCCTGCCGGTGACGGCGCTGGTCAATGTCCTGATGGCCCTGCCCTTCGCCCTGCGCATCCTGATCCCGGCGGCGCGCGACACCGCGCAAGGCTATGGCCGGCTGGGCCTGTCCCTGGACATGCGCCCGCGCGACTGGTTGGCCCGGGTCGTCCTGCCCCGGATGCGGGTGCGGCTGGGCTTTGCCGCGGGCCTCACCGCCGCGCTGTCGATGGGCGACCTCGGGGTGATCGCGCTGTTTGCCGATGCAGAGGCCGCCACTCTGCCCTTGCAGATGTATCGCCTGATGGGCAGTTACCAGACCGAGGCCGCGGCGGGCGCGGCCCTTCTGCTGCTGGCGCTGTCGCTGGGGCTGTTCTGGGTGTTCGATGCGGTGGGGCGGCGCGGTGCTGAGGCTTGAGGACCTGATCATCGACAATGGCGGCTTCCGCGTCGCCGCGACATTGCAGGTGCCGAAGGGCGCGCGGGTCGCGGTCATGGGGCCTTCGGGCGCCGGCAAGTCGACGCTGCTGGGCGCGGTCGCGGGGTTTCACGACACGCCCCGGGGCCGCATCCTGTGGGACGGCGGCGACATCACCGCATTGCCCCCCGGCAAACGCCCCTGCGCGATCCTGTTCCAGGACGGCAACCTGTTCCCGCACCTGAGCATCGCGCAGAACGTCGGTCTTGGCATCGACCCCGGTCTGCGTCTGAACGCCGACCAGCGCGCCCGCGTCACGCGGGCTCTGGCGCGCGTCGGTCTGGGCGGCCTCGACGACCGCAAGCCCGCGCAACTCTCGGGCGGCCAGCAGAGCCGCGCGGCGCTGGCGCGGGTCCTGGTCCAGGACAAGCCGCTTCTGCTGCTGGACGAACCCTTCGCGGCGCTGGGACCGGCCCTGAAGGCGGACATGCTGGAGCTGGTGGCCGAACTGGCGGCCGAGACCGGCGCGACCCTGATGATGGTCACCCATGATCCCGCCGATGCGCGCAGGATCGCGGACCAGGTCATCGTGGTCGAGGACGGAGTGGCCCACCCCCCCACCGCCACGGCGGCCCTTCTCGACCACCCGCCCGAGGGGCTGCGCGCCTATCTGGGCAGGGACTAGACGCACCCGCTTTCCCGCGCGATACCGAAGGCACCCGAGAGAAGGCGCCGCGCGATGCATCCCAACCCGATCTACCACTCTGAAACGCCCGGTCGGAACCTGGCCTGGGCGCGCGAGCGCGGCTTCGGCATCCTGGCCGTGTCGGCGGGCGATGCGGCGCCGATGCTGGCCCACGTGCCCTTCCTGCTGGACGAGGACGGCACTGAGGCGCATCTGCACCTGGTGCGGTCGAACCCGATCGCGCGGGCTCTGGCGGGGGGCGAACTGGCGGCGCGGATCGCGGTTTCAGGGCCTGACGCCTATGTCTCGCCCGACTGGTACGGGGTGCGGGACCAGGTGCCGACCTGGAACTACATCGCCGTCCACCTGACCGGTCGCCTGTCGCTGCGCCCGCAAGAGGAGATGCGCGCGCTTCTCGACGCGCAATCGGCGCATTTCGAGGACCGTCTCCTGCCCAAGACCCCCTGGACCACCGCCAAGATGACGCCCGAGTCGCGCGACCGCATGATGCGCCAGATCGTGCCCGTGCGCCTGATCGTGGAAGCAGTGGACGGCACCTGGAAAATGAACCAGAACAAGACCGATGACGTGCGCCTGCGCGCGGCCGACGGGATCGAGGCCTTCGGCATCGGCAGCGAAGCGCGCCTT
Source organism: Paracoccaceae bacterium (assembly GCA_006227805.1). GTDB lineage: Bacteria > Pseudomonadota > Alphaproteobacteria > Rhodobacterales > Rhodobacteraceae > JAGYKE01. The sequence goes on along the minus strand of SBFT01000354.1, from coordinate 607 downwards.
CTGGCCGCCCTGATGCGCAGCTTGTGAGTGCGCCCCCACCCGAAAGGACCAAGAAGATGATGAAGCTGATGACCTCGGGCGCGTCGCCCTTCGCGCGCAAGGTGCGCGTGATGATCGCCGAGGCTGGACTGTCGGACCGCATCGAGGAGGTCGAGGTCACGACGACGCCCGTGGGTCCGTCCCGCGATCTGATCGCGGTCAATCCGCTGGGCAAGATCCCGGCCCTGGTGCGCGACGACGGCCCGACGCTGTTCGACAGCCGGGTGATCACGCGCTACATCGACACCCTGGCGGGGGGCAGGTTCTACCCGGAAGCCCGCCTCTGGGACATCCTGACGCTGGAAGCCACGGCCGACGGGATGCTGGATGCCGCCGTTCTGATGGTCTACGAGACACGCTTCCGCGACGAGGACAAGCGTTCGTCCCAGTGGGTCGACGGGCAATGGGCCAAGGTGGCGCGTGCGCTGGACGCGATCGAGGCGCGCTGGATGTCGAGCCTTGCGGGCGAGATCGACGCGGGCAAGATCGCGGTCGGCTGCGTGCTGGGCTACCTGGACCTGCGGCACGGGGCGCGCGACTGGCGCGCGGGTCGTCCCGGCCTGGCCGC
>SBFT01000215.1 GCA_006227805.1 Paracoccaceae bacterium | reverse complement strand
TGTCTGCGTGATGAAAGGCGGCGAAATCGTCGAGAGCGGACCCACCGCCGAGATCTTCGCCAGTCCGCAGCATCCCTATACCAGGACCCTGCTGGCCGCCGAACCCAAGGGTGGGCCCGATCCCGTCGAGGGGGACGCCCCCGTGGTGGCGTCGACGCAGAACCTGAAGGTCTGGTTCCCGATCCAGCGCGGTTTCCTCAAGCGCACCGTCGGTCACGTGAAGGCGGTCAACGACGCCTCGATCTCGGTGCGGGCGGGCGAAACCCTGGGCATCGTGGGCGAAAGCGGGTCCGGCAAGACCACGCTGGCGCTGGCGATCATGCGGCTGATCGCCTCCGAGGGCGGCATCACCTTCGACGGCCAGGACCTGCGCCGCTGGTCCACGCGCGAGTTGCGCCGCCTGCGCAAGGACATGCAGATCGTCTTCCAGGACCCTTTCGGCAGCCTCAGCCCGCGCATGACCTGCTTCCAGATCATCTCCGAGGGTCTGGCCATCCACAAGGTCGATCCCCAGCGCAACGCGCGCGAGCTTGTGGCCGAGGTGATGACCGAGACCGGTCTCGACCCCGACACGATGGACCGCTATCCGCATGAATTCTCGGGCGGGCAGCGCCAGCGCATCGCGATTGCCCGTGCGATGGTGTTGCGCCCGCGCCTTCTGGTCCTGGACGAACCGACCAGCGCGCTGGACATGACGGTGCAGGTGCAGATCGTCGACCTTCTGCGCGATCTCCAGCGGAAATACGGGCTGGCCTACCTGTTCATCAGTCACGACCTGAAGGTGGTCCGCGCGATGAGCCACAAGATCATCGTGATGCGCGCAGGCGACGTGGTGGAATACGGCCTGGCCCGCGACATCTTCGAGACGCCCCGGGCCGAGTATACCCGCACGCTGCTGGCCGCCGCGCTCTGATCCTCAGATCGCCGAGGAGTGCCCGTTCTTCTCCATGTCGTAGGCATCGAAGCTGCGCGCGATCATCCGCGTCAGGGGACGCCCCTGGGGCAGGATGAAGAGCCCGCTCTCGGACAGATCGACCATGCCGGGAAACTGCCGGGCGCTGTCGGCAAGCATCCGCTTGAGATCGGCCGCGCCGATGTCGAAATCGATCAGGATCTGATCGGCGTCGATGCGGAAGTCGCACATCAGCATCTCGATCATCCGGGCGCGCAGCAGGTCCTGCCCGGTAAAGGCATGTCCGCGCGCGACCGAGAACTTGCCCGCCCGGATCGCCGCCACATGGGCGGACGTCGCGGGCGCGTTCTGCGAATAGCCCTGCGGGAACCGCGAGATCGACGAGGCGCCGACGCCGATCAGCACGTCCGACTGGTCATCGGTATAGCCCTGGAAATTGCGCCGCAGCTGGCCTGCGTCCAGCGCACGCGCCAGACCATCGTCGGGGCGGGCGAAATGGTCGATGCCGATGTCGCGGTATCCGTCCCAGTGGAACAGGCGCTGGGCCGTCTCGAACAGGGCCAGGCGTTCCTCGGGCGTGGGCAGCGCGTCCGAGGGGATCATGCTCTGACGGCGCGCCATCCAGGGCACGTGGGCATAGCCATAGAGCGCCACCCGGTCGGGGTTCAGCGACAGAAGCTTCTGCACGCTTTCGGTGATCCGCGCCCGGGTCTGGTGCGGCAGGCCGAAGAGGATGTCCGCGTTCAGGCTGGCGATGCCCGCGGCCCGCAGCATCAGCGCGGCGTCCCGGGTGATGTCGAAGCTCTGGATCCGGCCGATGGTCTGCTGGATGGCGTCGTCGAAATCCTGCACCCCGATCGAGGCGCGCGTCATGCCGGCGCGCGCCAGCGCATCGACCCGGGACTGGTCGATCTCGTTCGGGTCGATCTCGACCGAGAATTCCGCGCCGGGCGCGAACGGGGCGACTTCGGCGATCGCGCCGGCCAGGTCGGCGATCATGTCGGGGGTCAGAAGCGTCGGCGTTCCGCCGCCCCAGTGCAGCCGCGACAGAGTGACGCCCCCGGGCAGATGCTGCGCCAGAAGCGCCAGTTCGGCCTTCAGCGTCTCGACATAATCGGCCACGGGCTTCGCGGTCTGGGTGCCCTGCGTGCGGCAGGCGCAGAACCAGCAAAGCCGCCTGCAGAAAGGCACATGAAGGTAAAGCGACACTTCCGATCCGGGCTCGATCGCCCGGATCCAGGAGGCGTGTGTATCCGGACCGACCCCGCCCGCGAAGTGCGGCGCCGTGGGATAGCTCGTGTACCGCGGTACACGCGCGTCGAAAAGTCCAAGCCGGGCGAGTTGCGAAGTGTCTTTCATACGTATACCGTAAACACTATGCGAACACCGCCGCCTTGACATGGATCAACCGGGTTTACACATGGCTGTCACGGAACCAGTAACGCATGAATGCGCCGATTGCCCTATCCGGCATCGCGCCGTCTGCGCCCGGTGCGAGCCGGATGAGTTGGCGACGCTGGAGGACATCAAGTATTATCGCAGCTTCGAGCCGGGTCAGACCGTCGTGTGGTCGGGCGACCGGATGGATTTCGTGGCCTCGGTCGTCTCGGGCATCGCGACCCTGACCCAGACCATGGAGGACGGGCGCCGCCAGATGGTGGGCCTGCTGCTGCCATCGGATTTCGTGGGCCGTCCGGGCCGCATAGGCGCGGCCTATGACGTGGTCGCCGTCACGCCGATCGTGATGTGCTGCTTCCGCAAGAAGCCGTTCGAAGACCTGATGGAGAAGACCCCCCACATCGCGCATCGTCTGCTGGAAATGACGCTGGACGAACTGGACGCGGCGCGGGAATGGATGCTGGTCCTCGGGCGCAAGACGGCGCGGGAAAAGATCGCGAGCCTTCTGGCGATCCTGGCCCGTCGCGACGCCATCCTGCACAACACCACAGGTCGCAGGCGGCTGTCCTTCGATCTTCCGCTGACCCGCGAGGCGATGGCGGATTACCTCGGCCTGACGCTGGAGACGGTCAGCCGGCAGATCTCGGCGCTGAAGAAGGACGGCGTGATCACGCTCGAGGGCAAGCGCCACGTGACGGTGCCCGACATGGGCCGCCTTCTGGAAGAGGCGGGCGACGACAGCGACGGCGGATTCCTGATCTGAGCCTGTCCCAGGCCGGGACGCTTGCCCGGACAAATGAAATCACGGACGTGCAGAGAGGCGTTTCGAAAGCGTCAGGCTTTCCGCCCAACCCGAAAGGCCGCCAGTCCAGAGGGACCGGCGGCCGGAACGTCATGAAACCACTTGCGATCGGAAATCTCTGCACACGGGACGGCACAACGGCTAGCCCGGGATGGTGACATCCCTGTGACGGCTCAGTGCGCCATGAAGACCGGCACGCTCGCCTGTTCCAGCATGTTGCGGGTCGCGCCGCCCAGGATCGCCTCGCGGAACCGGGAATGGCCATATGCGCCCATCACAACCAGATCGGCCTCCTTGTCCAGCGCATGGCGGTTCAGCACGTCCGAGACGCGCGGCAGGGTCTTCGAGATCACGTCGATCTCGCAGGTCACGCCGTGGCGCGCCAGCATCTGGCCCAGGAACCCGCCCGGATCCGAGCGTTCCGGCCCATGGGCCGGCGGGTCGATGATGACGATGCGCACCAGCTCTGCAGCGCGCAGGAATGGCATGGCGGCGCGGATCGCGGCCATCGCCTCGCGGCTCTGGTTCCAGGCGACGAGGATCGTCTTGGGGCGCGGATTGGGCCGCGCCTTGTCGGGCACCACCAGCACCGGGGCGTCGCCGTCGAAGAGCGCGGATTCGATCACCGCCTCCATCTCGGGGCCGCGATCCTTGCCATAGGGCAGGCCCAGCACCACCAGGTCCGAGAACCGCGCGCGCAGCGCCGTGTGCCGGCCCAGATCGGCCAGCTGGGCCACGCCGTCCTCGGCTGACCACCGCACGCCGGACCGGCCCAGATGATCCTTGGCGAAGACCAGCAACTCGGCCGCCTCGGCCTGCGCCCGTTCGAGGGTTTCCTGAAGGATCATCGCGTTCGCACCAGCGTAATAGTAACCCGTCTGCGTCCGGTCGACACCGAGACACAGGGCCTCGACATGGGCGTCCTGAGCCTCTGCCAGGGCCTCGGCATGCGCCAGCGGTGCATCTGCCAGCGCCTTGTCGGTCAGGATCGTCAACAGGTTCTTGTAGGACATCTCTCCCCCCTTCTTGGTTTGGTCCGAGATCAGAGTGAGTTTGCGCCCTTCACCGGCGGCGTGCCTTGATGGAGGTCAACTGGAGGCTGGGCATCCATTGATGCAGATCAAGGCAGCAAAGACCGGTCCGGGCGATCACAACCGCAGTCTGAATCCATCCGGCGCGACACATCGAATCGCGTGGGACAAAGGCGAAGGGACGAAGTATGTTGAATTATATCAAGCTGATCGCGCTTGGTCTGGTCACGTTGTTCGCAATGATGGCGGCCTCTTACGCACGCGATCTGGCCTACCAGGTGCACGCGATCATCGTGATGCTGGTGGCCGCCGGGTTGTTCCTGTGGACCCTGCGACGCACGGACGAACCCGAGACGGGGATCGACCTGTCCCGGGAATACAATGACGGCGTGATCCGCGCCGGGGTGATCGCGACCTGCTTCTGGGGCATCGCGGGTTTCCTCGTCGGCGTGATCATCGCCTTCCAGCTGGCCTTTCCCGTGCTGAACTTCGAATGGGCGCAGGGCTATCTGAACTTCGGCCGCCTGCGGCCCCTGCACACCAGCGCGGTGATCTTCGCCTTCGGCGGCAACGCGCTGCTGGCGACGTCCTTCTACGTGGTGCAGCGCACCTCGGCGGCGCGCCTCTGGGGCGGCAACCTGGCGTGGTTCGTGTTCTGGGGCTATCAGCTCTTCATCGTGCTGGCCGCGACCGGCTATCTTCTGGGCGCCAGCCAGTCGAAGGAATACGCCGAGCCGGAATGGTATGTCGATCTGTGGCTGACCATCGTCTGGGTCTGCTACCTGGCGATCTTCCTGGGCACGCTGATCAACCGCAAGGAGCCGCATATCTATGTGGCCAACTGGTTCTTCCTCTCCTTCATCGTCACCGTCGCCATGCTGCACGTGGTCAACAACCTGACCATCCCCGTCAGCATCTGGGGTTCGAAATCGGTGATCGTCTGGGCGGG